>DASTHG010000124.1:0-2188 GCA_035718325.1 Gemmatimonadales bacterium
CACGGCTCCTTCTGCGCCCGCGGCCTGCTGGCGCACCCGCTCGGCCACCTCGCGCATCGCCAGCACCGCGCGCTTGTACTCGCGCTTGTCGAGTGCGGCACGCGCTTCGTCCAGGCCGCCAGCGTTGGCTTCGAGCACGTCGTCCCAGCGAGCGTCGGCGGGATGCGGTTGAACCTGGCCGTTGGCCGCGATGGCACTCAGGGTCAGCGCCGCAACCAGCAGCCGGACCGCGAACGGTTTGTCGGTGATTCCTTGCATGACGATTTCTCCACGGTCAACGCGCAGTGACGCGTGCCGAGATGGTGGAGGTGGGGCCGAACACGCTGATGACAGTTGGCGCCGACCACGCTACGGCCGAAACCCGAACAGCGCTCGGCTGCGCGGACTTCCGCGATCGTCTCGCGCGGCATCTGCAAAGGTGTTGCGGCCACGGTTTCACCTGACATCCGGCGCGCCCCGAATGGTCGCAAGACCGTGCGGGCGGCGCGGGACGCTGTGCGATCCGAGCCTTCACCTCACCAACCTGGAGACTTGCACATGAAGAGGATCCCCCTTGCCGCGATGCTGTTGACACTGCTGGGTGGCCACGCTCACGCCGAGACCGACAACTCGACGCTGACTCTCTACGGCCTTGCCGACGTCTACGTGGAGGGACTGAAGGGCGCCACGCGTTTGGCGCGTGTGCAATCTGGAGGTCTCGCCGGGTCGCGCTTTGGCGTGCGCGGCCGCGAGGACCTCGGCAGCGGACTGAGCGCACTGTTCACGTTCGAAAGCGGCGTCAATCTCGACGACGGCAGCTATGGCCAGGGCGCGTTCTGGGGCCGGCAGGCCTTCGTGGGGCTCCGATCGCCCTCGGGGCAGCTCACCCTGGGGCGGCAATACAGCAGCCTGTTCGCACTCACGAGCGACTTCAGTGCCTTCAGCAATACCGCAGTAGGCGCCAGCACGGCGGTCATCGGCGGCTTCGGGGGCTACGAGCCCGTGCGCGGCAGCCTTGTCAGCGCCACCGGCAACGGTGGTCCCGCACGAGTCAACAACTCGATCAAGCTCGAGAGCGCGTCGATGGCCGGATTGAAGGTCGGCGCCATGATGGGGCTCGGCGAGGTGGCCGGTGGAACGAACGGAACTCGCCTCGTGGACTTGTACGTCCGCTATGGCGCCAGGCCGTGGGACGTTCTGGTGTCGGTGGTCAGCGATCGTTCTGCCGACACGGCGCTGAATGTCCGCACGGTCTCGGCGGCTGCGGCGTTCACCTCGGGGGGATACCGAGCACTCGCAGGGGTCATCGACGTGGACGACCGGAGCGGGCGGGACAACGACGGGCGCGGCTACTGGGTCGGAGGCGACTACCGTTTCGGCGGGCGCCATCTGGTGCGGGCGCAGTATGTCGTCAACCGGGCACGTGGCCTGAACGAAGGGCGGACTCGCGGGCTGGGTGCGGGCTACCAGCTCGATCTTTCCAAGCGGACCGCGCTGTACGCGTCGCTGGCGCACTTCACCAACGACGGCAATGGCTACGCCGACCGATGGGCCGGCGGCGGCATCTCAGGACTGACCACAGGGTCCGACCGCAGCGTCACGCAAGGTGCCGCCGGCATGCGGCACCAGTTCTGAGACGCCTCCCTTTTCACCTACCCGCTCCGAAAGGACCCGAGATGGCAACATCGTCTACGACCGCGCCCGCGCGTCGAAGCTTCCTCGTTCGAATGGCCAGCGCCTCCGCCGCCGTGCCCGCCAGTGCCATGCTTGCTGCCTCGGCAGACGCCTTGGCGCAGCCAACCCAGCAGGCGCCCTCGTCGAGTCCGGCTGCCACAGCACCTCCCGAGGGCTATGCGTTCCTCGGTCCGGCCGAGTCGGCGTTCGTCGAGACGATGGTCAATGTCATGTGCCCCGCCGACGGGCTGACACCGAACGGGGTCGACTGCGGTCTCGCCATCTACATCGATCGACAGCTGGCCGGCGCCTTTGGTCGCGGTGATCGGTTGTACATGCAGGGCCCGTGGCTCAGCGGTCCACCGCAACTCGGATACCAGCTGCCGTTGACACCCGCGCAGTATGCCCGTGCGGGCATCGCGGCGGCCAACGCAGCCTGCCAGGCGCGTTATGCCGGCAGGACCTTCGATCAGATCGACGTCCAGCAAGCAGATGCCTTCTTGCTCGATGTTGCCGCCGGCAAGGTCGTCACGCC
>DASTHG010000125.1:0-2169 GCA_035718325.1 Gemmatimonadales bacterium
TTTCGTGTCGTTCACCCTGTCGCAGTTCGGGATGGTGGTGCACTGGCGGCGGTTGCGGTCGTCCGGCTGGCGCACCAGCGCGGCGATCAACGGCATCGGCGCTGTCGTCACGGCGATCGTGCTCGTCATCGTCGCGACGACGAAGGCTGCCGAGGGCGCGTGGATCATCATCCTGCTGATCCCCACGCTCGTGGTCATCTTCCGGACGACGCGGCAGCACTACGATCACGTGGCGGCGCAGTTGAGTCTGCAGGAGTTCTCGCCGCCGCCGAAGCTGCGCAACATCGTGCTGCTGCCAGTCAGCGGTGTGCACCGGGCGGTGCTGCAGGCGCTGCACTACGCGCACACGCTCTCGGACGACGTGCGCGCGCTGTATGTCAGCACGGATCCGCACTGGCTGGAACTGGTCAGGAAGGACTGGGAGATGTGGGGCGAGGGGGTGCCTCTAGTGGTCCTGGATTCGCCGTATCGATCGGTGCTCGAGCCAATCCTGGCGTACATCACCGAGCTGGAGTCGAGTCAGCCTGACGCGTATGTGACGATCGTCCTCCCCGAGTTCGTGCCAGCGCGGTGGTGGCAGCATCTGCTCCACAACCAGCGAGCGCTCCTCCTGAAGGGCGCCCTCCTGTTCCGTCCCAACACCGTCGTCACCAACGTCCCCTTCCACCTGGCACGCTAACGCGGTACTGGGGACTGTCCCCAAAAGGCGGATTGTGTACTGTTGTGGGACATAGGGCGAATTGGCGTGGATTCTTTGGCTGGGTGAACTTACGGGGACGGAAAGCGCTGAGCTCCTGGAACTTCTCAAGTCTCAGTTTTTGCCACAACGGTGCGCGGGAAATGCACCCGAACCGTCGTACCCCGACCCGGGCCAGTCGCGTCACCCGCCCCTGGAGTGCAGCCGGGCATCGCGAATCTCCCCAGAGGTCGAATCCCATGAACTCGCCGGGGAAATAGACGCTGCGCTTGGCCGCCGCGGCGAAACGGGGCCCTTTGCGACATCCCGTATCGCAAAACGAGCTGCTGGTGGAACTCTTCGGAACGCGCTGCGATCGGACGGATCCACGCGCCTCAGGAAAAACAGCGCTCGCAGACCGGGGACGTCCTGAGCCAGCGACCGATGGAGCCCGCTGAAGCTCGCACGGGTCACCTCGTCGCTGACCTCGAACAGCAGACGGGCCCGCGTCACGAAGGACAGGCGATCGTGGACGGCTTCGACGAGCGTGGGCGTCCGCGTCCGATGCGGGGTCGTCTGACCGACGCCGCTCATTGCGCGCTTCGAGCGCCGCAGAACCGAGAAGGCCGTGAGGGTGAGGGCGACGCCCAGAGCGCCGACCAGCCACGGAAGCCAGGGGCGAGCGCGACCCGCGAGACCGCGCGTCACAGGCGGCGGGGTGGCCTCGGGGGGCTGGCATGCTGCCGTGAGGCAGCGCAGGCCATCGGAGACGAGCACGCAAACGCTTTGTGGCGCCCGGCCGCGCTACACTCTGGCGGTTCGCCCAGTTCTGACTCGCGTGACCGACGACGGTCGGAGGTTCCGATGCGACGAGTGCGCCCCGCTGGTTCGCCGTTTCCGCTGCTATCGATCACCGCAGGACTGCTCGCCGCCATGGCCCTGTCGACATCCCCGGCGGTCACCGCTCGCGCCGGCGGCGGCTACTTCGATCAGACGACGGACGTCGGCAGTCCGGCGATCCCGGGTTCCACCGTCTACGACGCGTCGCAGCAGACCTACACCCTGACGGGCGCGGGCACCAACATGTGGGCCGCCCGAGACGAATACCACTTCGCGTACCGGAAACTGTCGGGCAACTTCATCCTTCGGGCACACGTCAAGTTCCCGGGCCAGGGCGTCGAGCCGCACCGCAAGCTCGGATGGATCGTGCGCAGCAGCCTCGATCCGTCCGCCACGTACGCGGATGTCGCTGTCCACGGCAACGGCCTGACGTCGCTCCAGTATCGGCGCGAGCAGGGCGGCCAGACGTATCAGCTGCCCTCGATGGTGTCGGCTCCCGACGTCGTGCAGCTCGAACGCAACGGCAAGATGTTCATCATGTCGGTCGCGCGGTACGGCGAGCCGTTCCGGCGCACCGAGCTCAGCGAGCTGGATCTCGGCAACGACGTGTACGTCGGCCTCTTCGTCTGCTCTCACAATCCGAAGGTCTCCGA
>DASTHG010000126.1:0-6756 GCA_035718325.1 Gemmatimonadales bacterium
GCCGGCGGGGGTGGAGATGGTGATGCCGGGGGACAACACGAAGATGGCGATCGAGCTGATCACGCCGATCGCGATGGAAGAGGGGCTGCGCTTCGCGATCCGCGAGGGTGGACGGACGGTGGGCGCGGGCGTCGTCACGAAAATCAAGAAATGACGCTACCGATAGCTGATAGCCGATAGCCGATAGCTGATAGCGAGGTTTCTATGGCCAGCAAGATCCGTATTCGTCTGAAGGCATTCGACCACGCCCTGATCGATCAGGCGGCGGCCGACATCGTGCGCACCGCGGAAAAGACCGGCGCGCAGGTGTCGGGTCCGATTCCGCTGCCGACCAAGCGCCAGATGTGGACGGTGCTGCGCAGTCCGCACATCGACAAGAAGAGCCGCGAGCAGTTCGAGCTGAAGACCCATAAGCGGTTGATCGACATCATGGACTCGCGGGCCCAGACGGTGGACGCGTTGACGAAGCTCGATCTGCCGGCCGGGGTGGATGTGGAAATCAAGGTCGGGTAAGGAAGGAATATGAACGCACTCATCGGCCGCAAACTCGGCATGACCCGCATCTTCGCGGAAGACGGTGCGCACGTGCCGGTCACCGTGATCGAGGCCGGGCCCTGCCCGGTCGTCCAGGTCGCCGGCGACCGCGTGCAGCTCGGCTTCGAAACGAAGAAGGCCAAGCGCAGCGTGAAAGCGATGGCGGGGCACGTGAAGGCGGCGGGCCTCAGCGGCGTGCCGCGCCGGCTCGAGAGCTTCCCGCTCAGCGGTGAAGCGCCGAAGCTCGGTGACCAGGTGACGGTGGCGATCTTCGCCCCGGGCGAGCGGGTGAAAGTGTCGGGCGTGACGAAGGGCAAAGGATTTCAGGGAGTCGTGCACCGCTACCACTTCGGCGGCGGGCCGAACTCGCACGGCAATACGCGCCACCGCAAGCCCGGCTCGATCGCGCCGGGCACCGATCCGTCGCGCATCATCAAGGGCAAACGGATGCCGGGCCACATGGGGGACCGCAACTTCACCGAGCTGGGGTTGACGGTCGTGCGGGTGGATGCGGAGCGCAATCTGCTGTTCGTGCGCGGCGCCGTGCCCGGGTCGGTCAACGGCTACGTGACGATCCGCAAGCAGGGTGGGAGGAGCCGGCATGATTGAGGCGCAACACTACTCGGCCGCGGGCGCGAAGAAGAAGGCGGTCGCGCTCCCCGAGGCGATGTTCGACGGTCGCGTGAACGAGAACCTGCTGCACCGTGCCGTCGTGACCTACCTGGCCAACCAGCGCCAGGGGACGGCGGCGACGAAGACGCGCAGCTTCGTGTCGGGCGGGAACCAGAAGCCGTGGCGCCAGAAGGGCACCGGCCGTGCGCGCCAGGGCTCGACCCGGGCGCCGCACTGGCGGCACGGCGGCATCGTGTTCGGGCCGCACCCGCGCGACTACCGCATGTCGATTCCGAAAAAAATGCGCCAGCTCGCCAAGAAGTCCGCGCTCAACGCGCGGGCGCGCGAGGAGGCGCTGCTGGTGGTCGACCCGCTCGGCTACGAGAAGCCGAAGACCAAGCCGTTGGCGGAGCTGTTCGCGAAGCTGGGGCTGAAGGACAAGAAGGTGCTGTTGCTCGTCGCCGACACGCCGGCGGCACACAACGTGTATCTGTCGGGCCGTAACATCGCCGACGTGCGCGTGCAGCGCTTCGCCGACGCGACCGCCTACGACGTGCTGTGGTCGGATGCGGTCGTGGTCGAGGCGCCGGCGCTCGCGGGTGTCGAGACGGAAGCCAGCGGGAGTAAGGAGGCGGCCGATGCCTGACCTGCACGAGCTGATCGTCGGGCCCGTGGTGACCGAGAAGTCTTCGGCAGCCTACCAGGCCCGCAAGGAATACGCGTTCCGGGTGCATGCCGACGCGACGAAACCGCAGATCCGGCTGGCGATCGAAAAGCTGTTCAACGTGACGGTGACGGACGTCCGGACGCTCGTGGTACGCGCCAAGCGGCGCAGCTACTCGGGCCGCCAGGGGCTCCGGCCGTCGTGGAAGAAGGCGATCGTGAAGCTCAAAGAGGGCGACGCGATCCAGGTCTTCGAGGGCTGATATGGGCATCCGACAGTTCAAGCCGGTGACGGCGGCGACGCGGTTCCGCTCGGTGTCGGACTTCGCCGAGGTGACGAAGTCGACGCCGGAGCGGGCCCTGCTCGAGCCGCTGCGGCGCACGGGCGGCCGCAACAACAAGGGCCACGTGACCACACGGCACCAGGGCGGCGGCCACAAGCGGCAGTACCGCAGGATCGATTTCCGCCGCAACAAGTTCGGGGTGCGGGCCTTGGTCACGGCGATCGAATACGATCCCAACCGCACCTGCCGAATCGCGCTCGTCACGTATGCGGACGGCGAGAAGCGCTACATCCTGCACCCGCGCGGCCTCGCGGTGGGCGACACGATCGTGTCGGGCCCGGGCTCCGACATCCGGACGGGCAACGCCCTGCCGCTGTTCGAGATTCCGCTGGGCACGGCGGTGCACAACGTGGAGCTGAAGATCGGACGCGGCGGCCAGATGTGCCGCGCCGCCGGCACCGGCGCCCAGGTGGTGGCGAAGGAAGGCAACCATGTCACGCTGCGGCTGCGCTCCAGCGAGATGCGCATGGTGCGCGGCGAGTGCCTCGCCACGATCGGTGAGGTGGGCAACGCCGAGCACGAGCTGCAGTCGGTGGGCAAGGCGGGGAAGACGCGCTGGCTGGGGCGGCGGCCGCGGGTACGCGGCGTGGCGATGAACCCGGTCGATCATCCGCTGGGTGGCGGTGAGGGCAAGACCTCGGGCGGCCGTCCGCCGGTGAGTCCCTGGGGCAAGCCGGAAGGCAAGAAAACGCGCCACAAGAAAAAGGCGTCGACGAAACTCATCGTGCGCGGACGCAAGCGCGGGAAGGCGACGCAGTAATGGCACGCTCGGTCAAGAAGGGCCCGTACGTCGAGGCGTCGCTCCTGAAGAAGATCCAGGGGCTGAACGACAAGAACGAGAAGAAGGTGTTCAAGACGTGGTCCCGGCGCAGCACGATCACGCCGGAGTTCGTCGGCCACACCCTGGCGGTGCACAACGGGAACAAGTTCGTCCCCGTGTACGTGACCGAGAACATGGTGGGGCACAAGCTGGGCGAGTTCGCCGCGACGCGGCTGTTCCGCGGTCACACGACGAAGACCGCGGCGGAGCGCGAGGCCGAAGCCAAGGCCGCCGAGAAGGCGGCGGAGTAACGCAATGGAAGCCCGGGCGATTCAACGAACGGTGCGCCAGTCGGCGCGTAAGATGCGCCTCGTGATCGATCAGATCCGGGGGCGCGCGGTGCCGGAGGCGTACGCGATTCTGCGGTTTTCGAAGAAGCACGCGGCGCAGCAGATCCACAAGGTGCTCAAGTCCGCGGTGGCCAACGCGGAGCAGCGGGCGCAGCGGCAGAACGTGCCGCTCGACGTCGACACCCTGCACGTGCGCTACGCGGTGGTGAACGAAGGCCCGACGCTGAAGCGGTTCACGTCGGCCGCCATGGGCCGCGCGACGCCGATCAAGAAGCGCACGAGCCACGTGGAGATCCACGTCTTCGCCGCCGATCAGCCGAAGGCGAAGCCGGCGGCGCCACCCGCGGCGGCGGGTGCGAAGAGCAAGACCAAGGAGAAGGCCGCGGCGGCGGGTGCCAAGGCCGCCAAGGCCAAGACCCCGAAGCGAAAGAAGGCGTAAGTGGGACAGAAAACACATCCCTACGGGTTCCGTCTCGGGATCGTCAAGCCGTGGCGCTCGCGCTACTTCGCGCGCCGCAACTTCCCCGAGCTCCTGAAAGAAGACGACCTGATCCGGAAGTATCTGAAGACGCGGCTGTCGCACGCGGCGATCGCCGACGTGCACATCGAGCGGCGTCCCGGCAAGGTCACGGTGACGGTGCACACGGGGCGGCCGGGCGTCGTGATCGGCAAGCGCGGCGCCGAGGTCGATAAGCTGCGCGACGAGCTGGCGCAGCTGACCGGCAAGGAAGTCGGCATCAACGTCGAAGAGATCAAGCGGCCCGAGCTCGAGGCCCAGCTGGTGGCCGACAGCGTGGTGCATCAGCTGCAGCAGCGCATCTCGTTCCGCCGCGCCATGAAGCGGGCGGTGCAGAGCGCCATGCGCATGGGCGCGCAGGGGATCAAGATCAAGTGTGGCGGCCGGCTGGGCGGAGCGGAAATCGCCCGGGTCGAGGGCTATCACGAAGGCCGCGTGCCGCTGCATACGTTGCGCGCCGATGTCGATTACGCCACCTCGACGGCGAAGACCACCTACGGGACCATCGGCGTGAAGGTGTGGATCTTCAAGGGCGAGCGGACCGAAGAGCTGTCGGGCCGCACTTACTCGACGGGCGTCTGACATGCTGGCACCGAAGCGCGTCAAGTTCCGCAAGCGGTTCAAGGGCAACACCAACGGGTTGGCCACGCGCGGCAACACGGTGGCGTTCGGGCATTACGGCCTGATGTCGCTCGATCCGGGCTGGATCACGAACCGGCAGATCGAGGCCGCCCGCGTCGCGCTGACGCGCGAGATGAAGCGCGGCGGCAAGGTGTGGATCCGGCTGTTCCCCGACAAGCCGATCACCAAGAAGCCGGCCGAGACCCGGATGGGGAAGGGCAAGGGCAATCCCGAAGGCTGGGTGGCGGTGGTGAAGCCGGGGCGCGTGATGTTCGAGGTCGAGGGGATCGAGGAGTCGCTGGCGCGGCACGCGCTGAACCTCGCCGCGGCGAAATTGCCGTTGCGGTCGCGCTTCGTGAAGCGGGAGGAGCGCTGACATGGCCCGGCAACGCCCGGAGGACCTGCGGCAGCTGAAGACCGAGGAGCTGGAGCAGAAACTGGCGGTGCTGCGGGAGGAGCGCTTCCGCCTGCGTTTCCGCTCCGGCACCGAGGCGATCGCGAATCCGCTGCAGTTCCGTACGATCCGGCGCGACATCGCGCGGATCGCGACCATTTTGCGTGAGCGGAGGCAGGCATGAGGGGCCGTCGCAAGACGCGCACCGGCGTCGTGGTGAGCGACAAGATGCAGAAGACCGTCACGGTGGCGCTGGTGCGCCGGTACGCGCACGGCTTCTACGGGAAGCAGGTGGTCCGCACCAAGACGGTCGCGGCCCACGACGAGCAGGGAGCCAAATCGGGCGACACCGTCCGCCTGGTGGAGACGCGGCCGCTGTCGAAGCGGAAGCGCTGGCGCGTGGTCGCGATACTCGAGCGGGCGAAGTAAGGGCCGGAGGGGACCGTGGTTCAGCAGGAATCGATACTCAAGATCGCGGACAACTCGGGCGCACGGGCTGCGCTCGTCATCCGCGTGCTCGGCGGGTCCAAGCGGCGTTACGCGGGACTCGGCGACATCGTGGTGGTCACGATCAAGGATGCCATCCCGACTGGCCAGATCAAGAAGGGCGAGGTGGTGAAGGCCGTGATCGTGCGCACCGCCAAGGAGACGAAGCGGCGGGACGGCTCCTACATTCGCTTCGACGAGAATGCGGCCGTGCTCATCGACGACCAGGGAGAGCCGCGGGCGACCCGCATCTTCGGTCCGGTGGGACGGGAGCTGCGCGAGAAGCGCTTCATGAAGATCGTGTCGCTGGCGCCGGAGGTCATCTGAGATGAAACCGCTGGTCTACAAGAAGTCACGGCGCGTTCGCGGCACCAAGCCGGAGCGGCACAAGATGCACTTCGCCAAGGGCGACACGGTGCGGGTGATCTCGGGCGACGATCGCGGCAAAGAAGGGCGGGTGCTGGAGGTGGACCGCAAGACGTTCCGGGTGACCATCGAAGGCGTGAATCTGGTCAAGAAGCATCAGCGCGCCCGGACACCCGAGCAGCAGAGCGAGATCATCACCAAAGCAGCGCCGATCGCGGCGTCCAAGGTGATGCTGCTCGATCCGAAGTCGGGCCGGCCGACGCGCGTGCGGCGGCGGCGCGACAACGATGGGACGATCGAGCGTATTGCGGTGCGATCGGGGCAACCGATCCCGCGGACGAGGTAAGTATGGCGGATACGAAAGAGCAGCAATCGCAGCAGCAAAAGAAGGAGAAGAAGCCGAAGGCCCAGAAGCCGCCCAAGGCGAGCCCCGAGGCCGCGGCGGAGCCCCAGGTGCCCGAAGAGAAGGTGCCGGTGCGGCTCCAGCTGTACTATGAGCGCCAGGTGCGGGCAAAGCTGCAGCAGCAGTTCGGCTTCGCGAATCCGCACCAGATCCCGCGGCTCGTGAAGATCGTGCTCAACGTGGGAATGGGCGACGCGCCCAAGAATCCCAAGGCGCTCGACGCCGCGGCGGCGGAGTTGGCGGCGGTCACCGGACAGCGGCCGGTGGTGACCCGCGCCAAGAAGGCGATCGCGAACTTCAATCTTCGCGCCGGGGTGCCGATCGGCTGCGCGGTGACCCTGCGCGGCGCCCGGATGTACGAGTTCCTGGACCGGTTTATTTCGGTGGCGGTGCCCCGGATGCGCGACTTCCGCGGGCTGCCGACGAAGAGTTTCGATGGGCGTGGCAACTACACGCTGGGCATCAAGGAGCAGATGGTGTTTCCCGAGATCGACTACGACAAGGTGGAGCAGATCCACGGGATGGACATCACGTTCGTCACCGACGCCGGTCGCGATGATACCGCGATGGCGCTGCTGCGCGAGCTGGGAATGCCGTTCCGCGGGGAATCTCCCGTCGCGGCCGGCTGAGAAAGAGGACAGGCATGGCGAAGAAGTGTTGGATTGAGCGCACGAAGCGCACGCCGAAGTTCAAGGTCCGGGCCTAC
>DASTHG010000127.1:0-7766 GCA_035718325.1 Gemmatimonadales bacterium
GGTCGACGGCGCGCGCCAGATGCGTGGCGAAGACGACAGGGATGATCATGAGGCGTAAGGGAATCTAGGACACGCGGTTACGTGCGGCAACGCTGGCGAGCCCCGCCGCCACATCGCGAGCGCGAATCGGGCGCCCCGGCAGCGAAAGTGCCGCCGACAGACGGCTCAGCGGGGGTGGCACGAGTCCCAGGTCAAGGAGCTCGCTGCCCAACGCCAGGAGGTCGGAGAGGGGCGCGTCCTGCACCAGCCGTCCGTGGTCCAGCACGAGGCCACGGTCCAGGTACTCGGCGGCGAAGTCGAGATCGTGCGTGATGACGAGCAGCGTCGTCCCCTCCGCCGCCCGGCCCCCGAGTGCCGCTGCGACGCGTGCCCGCGCCCGCCGGTCGAGTCCTGCCGTCGGCTCGTCGAGCACCAACAGCATGGGCTCGAGGGCCAGCGCTCCCGCGAGGGCGGCGAGTTTGCGCTCCGGCGGCGGCAGGTCATAGGGATGCTCGCCGGCAACCACCTCCAGTCCCAGCGCCGCGAGTGCGCGCGTCACGCGCGCGCTTGCGTCGCCGGCGGGAACACCCGTCGCCCGGGGACCGAATGCCACATCCTCCCGTACGGTGCGGGCGAACAACTGCTGGTCGGCGTGCTGAAACAACGAGCCCACACGGTGTGCCAGCTGATCGGGGCGGCGCGAGCGCGTGTCCCAATCACCCACCCGCAGCGTTCCGGCCGTGGGTTTCAACAAGCCGGTCACCAGGCGCAGCAACGTCGACTTTCCCGCTCCGTTGTGTCCCACGAGCGCCACGCGCTCGCCCGGCCCGAGCGCGAACGACACGTCGGTGAGAGCGGAACGCTCGCCGTAGGCGAACGAGACAGCCGCGCACTCGAGCACGGTCATCGCAATCGCTCGACGGCTTGTGCGACCGTGAGCGGCGGCGGTTCCGGCAGCCGCGCCGATCGCCACACCGCCGCGATCGCGGTGCTTCCCGGCGCGGACTCCGCCGTCAACGCAGGATCGACGAGCACCTTGTGTGTGGTCCCGAACGCCCGTACGGCTCCCTGCTCCAGCCAAACGACGCGATCCGCGGCGTCGGGCAGCGCATCGAGATCGCTCGTGGCGACGACGACCGCCATTCCGTCCCGGGCCAGCGCGCGGATCAGGTCCCAGGTACGCCGCGCGGCGAGGGGATCGAGCTCGGCGGTCGGCTCGTCGAGCAACAACACGTCGGGCTCCATCGCGACGATGCCCGCGAGGATGACACGCTGCAGCTCGCCGCCGGACAAGGTCGTCGGGTCCCGGTCCCGCAGGTGCGTGACGTCAACACGCGTCAACGCGCGTTCAACGCTCGCTGAAATCCGCTCGCGGGACCATCCCAGATTCGCCGGACCGAACGCGACCTCGTCGAACACCGTGAACGCCATGCCCGAGACTTGCGTCCACGGAGTGGGCAGCAGCAGCGCCGCCCGCCCGGCGCGCTCGACTGTCCCCGACAGGTCCCCACCCGTCACCCGCGGCGCCAGGTCGCCTGAAACGAGCAGCAGCGTCGACGCACCCGCGCCCACGCTGCCGATCACGGCGAGCACCTCGCCGCGTTGGACCTCCAGCGAAACGTCCCGCAACGCGAGCGTAGTGCTCGCCGGGTAGCGGTATGTCACCGATCGCAGCGCAAGCGGCGCCGTCATGCGATGCGCCACACGAAGAGCGCCGCGCACGAGAGCGCAAGCAGCCAGCGCAGCGCTTGTTCGGCCCGGTGGTCCGCCGGCGGTGCGAGGGGGGTGCGGCGCGCTCCGGCCACGAGGCCGCGGGTCTCGAGCGCCAGGGCGCGCTCATCCACCTCGTGCAGCGCCGACAGGACGAGTGGCAACGCCAGGGCGCGCAACGCGCGCAGTCGCACGAGCGGTCCGCCGCGCGTCGCGAGGCCGCGGCAGCGCTGCGCGTCCACCAGCCGCTGGGCACGCTCGTGCAGCGCCGGCACTGCCTGCAGCGTCGCCGAGAACAGAAACGCGACGCTCACGGGCCAGCCCGCTGCCACCATCGCCTCGACGAGGCGGGCGGGCGGGAGAATCGCGACGAGCCACACGAAGCTCGCGATCATCGTGCTGAGGCGCAGGCCGGTGGGGACCATGCCGCCCACGCCGTGCAACAGATAAAGGAAGAACCAGAACGGGGCCGCGCTCAGCGCCGCCGTTTTCGCGGTCGTGATCCCCGGGCTTGCGCCCGGGGTGAGCAACAGCGCCGCGGCAAGGGTCAGCGTCCCCGCAGCGCCCCAGGGCGCGGGAAGAATCCACGCCAGGGCCGGGAGGGCCACGGCCAGCGCGAGCAGCGTAAAGGGATGGAGTCTCCGCACTCAGGGGGAGGCGGCGGCGCGGCCGATCGCGCGGAGCGCGAGCGGAAACCGCGCCGCGGTTCGGCGCGGCAACGCGTGCAGGATCGTCGTGACCAGGGCGAACGTGACGGCCTTGTCCCCGAAGTCCGAGAGGAAGCTGCCGAAGAAACACGCTCCGAGGTTCGACAGGCCGAGCAGCTGGCCCAGCTTCGTGGTGAGGGCGATGCCGCCCGTCGTGGAGCAGCCGAAGACGAAGTACGAAATCGGCGTCGAGGTGACCGACGCGATCACGCCGAGCAACAGACCCGCCGGCACGGCGGTGCGGAGCGAGCGGAACCAGCCGCGGCTCGCCGCGAGCCACGCATACAGCGCCACGATGATCTGAATCGCCACGAACGGCCAGAACGTCGGATTGCGCAGGCTGTTCACCGCGGAGGTCAGAGCGCCCGTCAGAATACCCACCACAGGACCCGCGAGCGCCGTCGTGAGGATCGTCCCGGTCGTGTCCAGAAACAGCGGCAGACCCACCGCATCCACCGTGGCCGACAACGCGAGGTTGATGGCGACGGCGACGGGGATCAGCGCGAGCAGGCGAACCGACATGCGGCAGGCTTCCTTCGGAGTAGGCGCAAAGATAGATATTCTCCTATGCTCGTCACCAGCCTGCTCGTCGTCACGCGACTCGCGCTGCAAAGCCCCGACACCGTGACGCCCGCCGCGCATCGGGCGCTCGACGCCCTGCGCTATCTCGCCGCCGACGCGCGCGAAGGGCGCGGCGTTGGGACCCGGGGCCTCGAAGAATCCGGGACCTATCTCGCGACCGCGTTCCGGCAGATCGGCCTGCGACCCGGCGGCTCGGACGGCTACTTCCAGCCGTTCACGATCGCGCCCGATGCACCGGCCGCGATCCACAGCTCCATCGGCGGTCAGTCGATCCGCAACGTGATCGGCGTCCTCCCCGGCCGCTCGAGCGCGCGGCGCGGCGAGACCATCGTGATCGGCGCCCACTACGATCACCTCGGCCTCGGTGGCTTCGGTGCCCTGGACGACCCCGACTCGACGGGCAAAGTGCACAACGGCGCCGACGACAATGCCTCGGGCACGACGGCGCTGCTCGAAGTCGCCCGGCAGCTGGCGCAACGGCGCCTCGACCGCACCATCGTCTTCATCGCATTCAGCGGCGAAGAGGAAGGCGACCTCGGATCGGAGTACTACGTCAAGCATCCCACGCAGGCACACGATTCGATCTACGCGATGCTCAACATGGACATGGTGGGCCGGCTGCGGAACGCACGTCTCAGCGCGACCGGCGCCGCCACAGCCACGGAATTCCCTGCGCTGCTCGATTCGCTCAATCACGCCGGCGGCGAGCCGCGCTTCGACCTCCAGGCCTCGGGCGACGGCTGGGGACCGAGCGATCATGCCTCGTTCTATGCGGCCAGGCATCCGGTCCTTTTCTTCTTCACCGGCATGCACAGCGACTACCATCGCACCACCGACGACGTCGACAAGATCGACGTCAACGGCCTGGCGCGCGTCGCCGACTTCGTCGCCGACGTCGCGACCGCCCTCGCCAACCGGCCCGGCTCGCTCACGTTCGTCGCCGCTCCGCCGCCCCAGATGTCGAGCCGCGGCTCGGGGTACGGCGCCTACCTCGGCACGATCCCGGACATGAGCGAGTCGCCGGGCGGGGTACGCATCACCGGAACGCGCGCCGGCAGCCCGGCTGAGAAGGCGGGACTCGTCGCGGGCGACGTCATCACCGCCATCGGCACGAAGACGATCGGCAATCTGTACGACATGACCGACGCCCTGCGCGCACATCAGGCGGGTGACACCGTCCTCATCGTGGTGAAACGCGACAGCACCGTGCTGCGCTTCACCGCCGTGCTGGGCAAACGCTCATGACCGCCCGCACGCAGAGCGATCCGACCGGAGTCGTGCGGGCGCTGCGCGCCGCCCATCTCCACGATGCCACGCGCGTCGATCTGCTGCGCATGGCCTGCGAGCGGATCCAGGGCTGGGGCGGGCCCTACACGTCGGTCTACGCTTACATGATGCAGGGCGAGGAGCTGGTGCTCGAAGCGCACGCGGGCAGGGACACCGACCACGTCCGCATCAAGGTGGGCGTCGGTGTCTGTGGCACCGCCGTCGCCGAACGGCAGGATCAAAACGTTCCCGACGTCGCGGCCATCGGCAACTACCTGGCGTGCAACCTCTATACCAAATCGGAGCTGGTGGTCCTGATCCGGCGCGGCGACCACATCCTCGGCCAGATCGATATCGATTCCGACGTACCCAACGGGTTTGCGGGGCGCGAACACGCCGACGTGAAGATCGTCGCCGACGCGCTGGCGGTGCTGTTGTGATCGCCGTCGACGTCGCCCTGAGGCGGTTCGAGCACCCCGACGAAACCAGGACCATGGACAAGGGCCGCTTCGAGATCGTCCATCTTGGCGGAATGACGATCGGCCGCGCGACCTATGAGCCGGGATGGCGCTGGTCGGAGCACGTGGGACCGGGCGTCGGTGCGACGCGCTGCAGCGTCGAACACGTCGGCCTCGTCATCTCCGGCACCGCCGCGGTGTCGTTCGCCGACGGCCGCACGCTGGAGCTGCGGAGTGGGGAGCTGTTCCACATCCCCGCCGTCCCCCACGACAGCTGGGTCGTGGGCGACGCGCCGTACGTGTCGCTGCATTTCCTCGGGGCCGACCACTACGCCCGCTAGCGCTCGGTCAGGAGCAGTCGCTTGCCGCGCGTGTCGTGGTCGAGCAGGTTGGCGTAGCGTCCCCACTCCACCACGGTTCGGAACAATCCCGGCGCCTTGCTGAACGGGAAGTGAATCGTCAGATCGGACAGCAGATCGTCGTCATCGATCGACCCGTCCCCTTCCCGCAGCATGCCGACGACCCTGGCGAACAACGGATGCTCGAGGAGCCGTGCCCGCGTGGCGTCGCGTCGTCCAGCCGCGTTCTGGACGACCAGGGCATGCCCCGCCGGCGTGAGCCGAGCGACCTCGCCGGGCGTCGTCACCCAGCCAAGCTGCTCCGTGGCGCGCACGACGGCGGTCATGTGATCGTAGTCCACGCCCAGTAGCTCCCCCAGCTCGAAGACCGCGGCGCTCTCGTCGGCGCGCGCGCCCAGGTAGTCGAGCAACCCCATGACCTCCGGAACGTGCGCGCGTGGGAACGGCACCAGGCGTGGCGCGGCACCCGCCGTGGCGCGCTCCGGCTCGGGCAGCAGCGTGTCCGTGAGCACGCCGTGCAACCGCTCGACCATCGCGCCGAACTCGGGAGCGCGGACATCGCGTGGATAGGGCAGCGTGTTCTCGACGATGTCCCGGATGTGCCCCGGATTCGTCCCGAACACGGCGATGCGCCCGGCCAGATAGACCGCCTCGTCGATGCTGTGTGTCACGACGACGATGCTCGATACGCCCGTCGTCGCATCGCGCCACAGTCTCACGACTTCCGCACGGAGGTTCTCGGCTGTGAGGGCGTCGAGTGCGCCGAATGGCTCGTCCATGAAGAGGATTTCGGGTCGGACGGCCAGAGCGCGCGCGAAGCCGACACGTTGCTTCATTCCCCCCGAGAGCTCGCGCGGATAGGCTGCCTCGAAGCCCGCGAGCCCAACCACTTCGACGGCCCGCGCCGCCGCCTGGCGCCGGTCCGCCTCCCCGACCCCGCGCGCTTCCAGTCCCATTTCCACGTTCCGCTCCACCGTGAGCCACGGTAGCAGTGCGAACGACTGGAACACCATCGCCGCCGTCGACAGCACTCCCGTGACGGGCGCCCCGCGGTACAACACCGCTCCCGCGCTCGGCCGGGTGAGACCCACCAGCAGCCGCAGCAGCGTGCTCTTGCCGCACCCCGACGGCCCGACCAGGGCGACGACTTCGTGCTCGCGAACGGCGATGCTGATGTCGCGGAGCGCCTGCAGGTCGTGCCCTCCGGGGAGCACGAACTGTTGCGACACATGCTGCGCCTCGAGCATGGGCGCGGCGCCCCGCGGGGAGGCCGTCATTGCGTCGTCCCAAATCGGGTCTGCGCCACATGCGCCAGCGGCCGCCACACGAGCCGGTTCCAGCTCACCACGATCGCGCTCATTACGACGACCCCCCCGGTGAGCAGCGGGAAATTCGCCTGCGCCGTTGCTTCGCTGATGAGGCTGCCGAGGCCGGCGGTCGCGTGCAGGATGCCGCCGGCCTGGAGGTATTCAGCGACGATGGTGCCGTTCCATGCCCCACCCGCCGCCGTGATCCATCCGGTCACGAGCCCGGGGAACGCCGCCGGCAGATAGAGCCCGCGCCAGCGCGCCGCGCCGCGCAGCCCGAAGATGTCCGCCGCTTCGCCGAGCTGCGGCGGCGCGCTCGCCACCGCCGCGATCACGTTGAAGAGGATGTACCACTGCGACGACAACACCAGTAGCACGACGGCGCTCGAGCCGAACGGGACTCCCAGCGCCGCCAGGCCCAACACGACGAGCGGGAAGAGCATCGGCGCTGGGAACGACGCCACGATCTGAATCACCGGCTGCAGCGCGTGGGCCAACCGGGGCGAGCGGCCGATCACGATCCCCGCGGGGAGCGCCCAGGCGGTCCCGATCGCCACCGCCGCGATGACGCGCAGAAAGGTGAGTCCAGCCGCGATCATGATGGTTTGCCACTCGGGCGGCGCGACGTCGAGCACGAGCCGCACCAGCTGCACCAGTCCCCACACCCCCCCGGCGGCGAGCGCCGCGATGAGCAGATAGACGAGGACGCGCCGCGCCGTCGCACCGTGGCCGTACGGCGACGGCAGCGGCAGCGACTGGAGCGGCGCCTGGATCGGTCGAATGATCCGATTCGCCGTGCGCACGGCACCGCGCCGGATCGCGCCGGTGCGGCGGCGCCAGCGCGAGCGCCGCAACAGCTCGAGCAGCCAGTTCGTCTCGGGAGCCTCCCCGGTCGAATCGTCGAGCCGGAAGCGCTGGCCCCATACCACGAGCGGCCGCCAGAACAAGCGGTCGACGGCGACGATCATCGCGATCATGGCGAGGATCGCGAGCGCCATCGCCTCGCGGTCGCCGCGCTCCACGGCGACACTCATGTAGGAGCCGATGCCGGGGAGCCGAAAGTCGTGGTTGCCGAGCTGGAACGACTCGTTGACCATGAGAAAGAACCACCCGCCCGCCATCGAGAGCATGCCGTTCCAGATCAACCCCTGCGCCGCAGCGGGCACCTCGAGGCGACGGAACGTTTCCCAGCGCCGCCACCCCGAGAGCTGGCACGCCTCGCGCAGCGGCTCGGGGACGGAGATGAGCGACTGATAGAAGGAAAGCGCCAGGTTCCACGCCTGGGCCGTGAAAATCATGAGAATCGCCGCCAGCTCGAGCCCGGTGTTGCGCCCCGGAAATACCGCCACGAGCCCGAGCACGAGCCCGGGCAGGAACCCGAGCACCGGTATCGATTGC
>DASTHG010000128.1:0-2313 GCA_035718325.1 Gemmatimonadales bacterium
GGAGTGGGAGCGCGCCGCCCAGGAATTCCGCCGCGCCATCGCACTCGACCCGCACTATGCCTCGGCCCGGCAGTGGCACGCGTTCCTGCTCGCCTCGCAGGGCCGGCTCGAGGAGTCGGTCACCGAAGTCCTCGTGGCGCAGCAGCTCGATCCGACGTCGATTTCGGTGCGGCGCAGCGTCGGGTGGGCACACTACTATGCGCGGCGCCACGACCAGTCCCGCTATCACCTGCTGCGCGCCATTGCGTTGAACCCGACCGCGGCGGAGACCTACCGCATCCTGGCCCTCACCTACACGGAGCAAGGGGACTTGGTCGAGGCGGAGCGGGTAGTGCGCGAGGCGCTGGAGCTGCCGGCGGCCGGGAGTTACACCCTCGCGACGCTGGGGTTCATCCTGGGCCGGGCGGGCAAATTCGACGACGCCCGAAAGGTCCTGGCCGACCTCGAGCGGCGCGAGGCCGCTGAAGGGTATGTCTCCCCCGTCGCCTTTGCGACGATCTACCTCGGGCTGAACGAGTGGGGACGCGCGTTGCCGTGGATCGAGCGCGCCTACGACGACCGCCGCGGGTGGATGGCGTACCTGCGTGTCAATCCGATCCTCGATCCCGTACGCCACGAGCCGGAGTTCGAAGCCCTGGTCCGGCGCATGCGCTTGTAGGACTGTTCAACGGCCTGACCAATTCACGAGACGGGTGCTGGAGCTGCGTCCGCGGGATCGGGAATGGGCTGCGCGACGCCGCGAACGAACGTGTTCCGCACACGGCGTGACCGGAACATGTAAGAGATCCACAGTCCCGTGGCGAGCAATGCGCCGGTATGCCGGGCGACGTCGTTGCCGTGTCGCCCCTCGAGCGCCGGAATTGAATGCGCCAGGATGAGGTCGAGCGAGATGAACGCGGCACGCGCCGCGGCATAGATCACGAACAGGGCCGGGAACCAGCGATGCCGGCGAAAGAACAAGACCGCCAGCTGCACGCCGAACACCAGCAACGCGATGTTGACCACCAGCTCCAGCAACAACGTGGGAGCCCACAACGCGTCGTAGCCCGATGCACCGGGGGTCGTGAGCCGTGCCCACGACGTCGCGGTGTAGGTCGTGGAGGTTTTCGCGATCGAGAAGAGAACCCGAATCGGCTGAATCGTGACTCCGAGCCCCACCAGCACCAGCCACCCCCCGAGACCGTGCGGATCATCTGGGCGTGCGAGCGGCCCTCGCGGCCAGGCGGGCGCAGCGGTGCGACTGATCCAGACGACGCCGAGCACCGACAGCCCCAGCGCGAACAACGCCGTGAAGAGCACGGGCCAGTTCAGCTCCTGGGGGTCCGACCACGTCGCCCGCTGGGAGGAGCTTGGGGGTGTCACCGAAAATGTGAGGAGCTTGCGTGCGCGGCTCTGCCTGGTCAAATGATTCGCTGCGTCCTCCGCCGCGACGTGATCAGCTACCGTCTCGTATTCGTAGCGCAGCGTCAGCTGCCGTCCACTCGCCTTGATGGTCCGGGTGAACCGCATGGCGGAGGTCGTGATCGTTTCCGTGCGCGGCGCGATGTTCCAGCCCTGCGTCAGGTCCGCTGCGATCGTGTAGATGATGTGAACCGGATACGGGACGTCGAGCGGCATCGATCGCGTGGCCCCGGAGCCGGTCGGCAACGAGCGCGACAGCTCGAGCGGCTCAAACGTCCCCACGTATTCGCTGTCATCCTGGACCGACCGGTGCCAGAACTCGGGGACCTGGTATTGCTCATGGGTATGGATCTCGTTGCGCGCTTCGTCGTCCTCCGCGGTGGGGGGCGTCTCGGACTGGATGGCCGGATAGAGCTCGGCGTAGTAGTCCTCGTAGCGACGCTGCAGCTCCTGCGCCGAGTTCTCGCGAATCGAGGCGCGGATATCGTCCGCCGCCGAGCCGCTGTAGCGGGTATTCACGGTCATCGTCGCCGCAGTATCCACGCCGTGCAGCCGCAGCGCGACCGTAATCTCGGTCAGCGGCTGTACGGCGGGCTCCGCGGGAATCGGTAACAGCGAATCCGACGTGCCTCCGAGCACGAGCGCCGCGCCGAACGTAGCGGTCGCGCTCTCGAGCGTGCCGCGCTGGTATAACGCCGTTGGGTCCACCCAGTAGGTCCGGCCGCCGATCTCCGCCTCGACGATGGCGTGATCGAACAGGTCGGCGGTCGGCGCGAATCGCCCGATGTGATCCAGGTAGCCCGTGCTGACGAGCGCCACGTGCGCCGGGATACCGAGCTCGCGCAACAGCATCACGAGCAGCAGCGCCTTGTCCTTGCAGTCTCCGTAGCGCCGCCGCACGACGGCATCGGG
>DASTHG010000129.1:0-3051 GCA_035718325.1 Gemmatimonadales bacterium
AGCCCGCTCGCCGTCACGAAGCGCTGCCGCCGGATCGCCAGCACCGCGACGGCGACCGCAACGAGCGACAGGCTGGCGACATCCAGGTAGACGCTGCCGTACCCGGATAGAAGGGGCAGAACCAGCGCGAGGGGGAAGACGGCCAGGCAGATCCAGCCGGCTATTCGGGTCGCGCGCGCCAGGCCCACGCGGACGGGCAGTGTGCGGCGGCCTGCAGCGCGATCCCCGGCCTCGTCTGCAAGATCCTTTACGAGCTCTCGGGACAACTGCAGCCAGGCCGCGAGGACCCAGGGGACGACTCCCTCACCTGGCCGTCCCATGGCGACCGCCCCGTAGAACAACGGCACCCCCCCCACTACTGCGACCGCGATGTTCCCCGGCACACCGTGGCGCTTCAGGAGCGGCGAATAGCCCAGCATCACCGCCAGCGCGAGCAGCGCGATGAGCACCTGTTGTCCCGAAACAAGGGCCGCGGCACTCATTCCGAGCACGATGCCGAACCAGATCACAAGATGGGCCGTCTGGGCGGGCAGCCGTCCCGCGGCCAGGGGGTGGTGGTTGGGAGCGTTGACCCGGTCAGCGACGACATCCTGGAGGTCATTGACGGCATTGCCCGCCGCCCCGAGACCGACGGCGGACAGGGCCGCGAACAGGAGCAGCTTGGGGAGCGCGATGGCGCCGAGGGCGATCCATCCCCCGGCGAGCACGCCGGCGGCAGCGAGGAGCAGATTGTTCGCGCGGACGAGCCGCGCGAGATCAGTCACGCAACACGTCCTCGTAGACGCGCTCGTACAGCGGCACCACCCGATCGGCCGAAAAATCCGCGGCGCGCGCCACTGCGCGGTGCCGCATTTCCTCGAGCCGCGCCGGGTCGCGCAGCACCTCGATGGCGCGCTCGGTCATCGTCTGGACGTCGCCGACCGCGGCCAAGTATCCCGAGACGCCTTCCGTCACGACCTCGGGAATGCCGCCGACGCGGCTCGCGATCACCGGCACGCCGCACGCCATCGCCTCGAGTGCCGCGAGTCCGAACGATTCCGTTTCCGACGGCAGCAGGAAGAGATCCCCGCCCCGCAGCACGTCGGCCACGTCGTCCACCCGGCCCGCGAACCGCACGTCGCGTTGCACGCCGAGCTTCGTCGCTTCGCGCTGCGCCGGGTCGCGATCGGGTCCGTCGCCGACCATCACGAGCCGCGCCTTCATCGCCTTGCGCACCCCGGCGAACACGCGCACCACGTCGACCAGCCGCTTCACCGGCCGGAAGTTGGAGATGTGAATCAGGACGCGCGTATCGGCCGGCGCCAGCGCACAGCGCTCCGCGGGATTCCGCGCCGGGAAGTACTCGGCCTGGTTGATGAAATTGGGGATGACGAGGACTTCGCAGCCGTCGCAGCCGAACGTGCGGTAGGTCTCGTCCCGCAGAAACGCCGAGACCGCCGTGACACGGTCGGAATGCTCGATCGAGAATTTTGTGAGGGAGAAGTACGACGGATCCTTGCCGACGAGAGTGATGTCCGTACCGTGCAGCGTCGTCACGACCTTCAGGTCCCGCTCGTCGGCGAGCATCTGCTTCGCCAGCCACGCGGTTGCGGCGTGCGGGATCGCGTAGTGCACGTGCATCACCTGCAGCTCCTCGCGCTGCGCCACCTCGTGCTGTTTCACCGCCAGCGCGAAGGCGTACTGCGACTGCTCGAACAGCGGATAATCGGCCGGCACGACTTCGTGAAACGTGACGTGCTCAGTGACACCACGCAGCCGGAACGGACTGGCGTAGGAGATGAAGTGCACGTCGTGCCCGCGGCGCGCGAGCTCGAGCCCGAGCTCCGTCGCGACAGCCCCGGACCCGCCATAGGTCGGATACAGAGTGATACCAATGCGCATGGCTGGAAGCTGTTGGCTATCGGCTATCAGCTATCGGCTGTCACGGTGCGCCACCGGGCATCGATGATCTCGGCCAGCTCGCCTGGATCCTTCGTCGCGTCGAGTGTCCAAACAGCCTCTGGCTGATAGCCGATAGCCGATGGCTGATAGCGCAGTTGGTTTCTAAACCACGTCTCCTGGCGCTTCGCGTACTGCCGCGACGAGCGCACGATCGCGTCGCGCAGATCGTCCTTGTAGAGCCGCCCGGTGAGCATGGCCACGACCTCGCGGTACCCCACCCCGTCGAGGCCCGCGGCGGTGGGCGCCGTGCCACGCGCCAGCTCGTCACGGACTTCGTCGACCAACCCCGCCGCCAGCATGGCGTCGACGCGCTCGGCGATCCGGCGCCGCAGCAACTCCCGCGGCAGCGTCAGCACGATGTACCAGGGGCGCATCACCCCCGCCACGCGCGCCATGCGCTGCCATAGCGACAGGGGTCGTCCCGTCAGCAGGGCGACTTCGATGGCGCGGGTTGCGCGCTGCCGCCCGCCCCCTGAAAAGCGCGGGTCGAGCCGCAGCGCCCAACGGGAAAGATCCGCTCCGGGAAGCATCGTGGTCCACTCGCGCACTTCGTCGCGGCGGGCAGGATCGAGCGGCGGCTCCTGAAACAGGCCGTCGGCAAGCGCGCGCACGTAGAAGCCCGTTCCACCCACCACGAGCGGCAGGCGACCGCTCGCCCGGGCGACCGTGAGCCATCCCGCCGCATCGCGCGCGAACCGGCCCGCGCTGAACCGCTCTCCCGGCTCGACCAGGTCGATGCCTTCGTGTGGCACCTGGGCTCGCAGACTCGGCGCAGGCTTGGCAGTGCCGATGTCGAGCCGGCGATAGACCTGCCGTGCGTCGGCCGAGATGATCGTCACGGGGAGGTGCTGAGCCAGCGAAACGGCGACGGCGGTCTTGCCGACTGCGGTAGGGCCGACGAGTACGGGAGTGAGCGGGCGATCGGGCGGATAGGTGGATGGGCGGACGAGTCCCACGGGCGATACACGCCCGCTCGCGACCGCCTGACCGCGACCGTCAGGAAGTCCTTTAGGGTCCGCTCGTTGCATCATCTCCCAAATCTCCGCTCTAACTCCGCTTTGGGAAGCTGCACGATCGTCGGTCGCCCGTGCACGTCGTGTGCGGGTAATG
>DASTHG010000130.1:0-5800 GCA_035718325.1 Gemmatimonadales bacterium
ACGAACGTCATTTTCCATAATGCGGACATCTATCCGCCGGCCTATCAGACCGCCCACGCCGTCTCGTATCTGCGGACCGACCTGCCCGTCACCGTCCCCGAGCGGATGCAGCCTGCCGACCAGGCTTCCTGGGGGCGCCGCCTCGCCTACCGCGTGATCACGAGCGGGACGGTCGGCAAGTGGATGCGTCAGCACATCCTCGATCCGCTGATGTTCCGGGGCCATCCGGTGACCTGGCGCAATTACGAGGCCAGCTACGACGTCAGCGAGCTCGAGCCCGCGTCGCGGGCGCGCTCCACCTACGTGCTGCAGGAGTATTTCGTTCCCTCCGACAGCCTGCCGGCCTTCGTGCCGCGCATGCGTGAGATCCTGCGGCGCCATCACGTCAACGCCGTCAACGTCTCGATCCGCCACGCGAACGCCGATCCCGGGACGGACCTCGCCTGGGCGCCGACGGAGGTGTTCGCGTTCGTGCTGTACTACAAACAGGGCACCGACGGCGCGGCGCGCGCCGAGGTCGGCCGCTGGACCCGCGAGCTGATCGAGGCCGCGATCGCGAGCGGTGGCCGCTATTACCTGCCGTATCAACCGGTGGCGACGCGCGACCAGTTCACGCGCGCCTATCCCGGGTCGGCCGCGCTCTTCGCGCTGAAACGGCAGGTCGACCCGACCAACAAGTTCACCAACACGCTGTGGGATCTCTACGAGCCGGACGAGGGCGGCCGCGTCCCCGACGTGTCGGCCGCCCACTTGCCGGCGGTGCTCCCCGGCGAAGTGCGCATCGCGCTCGACACGATCGCGGGATACCAGCGCGAGGAAGGGGCGGAATACCTCACGCACCCCGAGTGGGACCTCGTGTACACCAGCGAGGCGTACGCCCGTTGGCTGTCGGCCAGGAAGGCGCCGAGCGACTTCCCGTACGTCACGTCGGTGGGAACGTTCTGGCGCAGCTATTTCGCGACCTGGCGCGCCAGCCGCGATCGTTCACCCGCGGGAATCGGCACGCACGTGATGCTCGGCGTGATCGGCCTGTCGACCGCGATCGAGTACGGCCTGAAAGGCCTGTATGAAACGACGGTGGGGCGCGTCGCGGAAGCCGATGCGCCGATCGACGGCACGGCGGAGGATCGCTACGCCGCGAAGGTCGCCAGCGAGTACGCCCAGCTCATCAATGAGAAAGGCTGGTACGAGTTCTCGTTCGCGCACGCGCTGGTGCACCTGTGGACCGACGTTCCCATCTTCGGCCCCGGGATCCTGCGCAAATGGGAGCGCCGTCTCTGGCTGTCGGCGGAATACGGCTTCAAGGCGGTCTATGCGACGCTGATCGGACTCGGCACCGGGGCGGCGTACGCGCCCGACGAGCTGCAGCGCTATCTCGTGGTCGCCGGGTGGAGTGACTCCCTCGCCGCCGACTCGGGCGCGGGGCAGCTGCGCCGCATCGCCTGGCTGGATCGGCGCTACGCCGTGCTCGGCGTGCCGCGCTACGCGGCGTTCCGCGATGCCCTGCTCGGACTCTCGCAGTCCGCGGGGCGCGTGCGCGTCGCCGAGGTGTCGGGGAACGACATCGTCACGATCACGGGCACCGCGCCGCTCGCGTGGCGCGCGCCGGCGCGCACCACCGTCGTTACCGCATATGCCGTCCCGACCGATCCAGGATGGATGAGAGTAGTCCTGGCAGTAAATGCCAGAGATCTACTCGACGTGTTGAACGCAAGGACCAGAGGTCGGCTGGTGGTCGACCATATCTACGATTACTGAAGACTTACGGCTTTCTCGCTCTCACAAACGCCCCCTTGATCCGACCGCGCACGTCCCGCGCGAGCTGGTCGGCATCGAGTCCCGCCCCGCGCAGCAGGCCCCGAGCCTCCTCGAATTCATAGACGCGGGTAGCCTCGATGTCGATGTCGCTGAACCCGGTGTCGGCCAGCAGGCGACGAAACTCCTGTTCCTCGAGCGCCCCGGCCACGCAGCCGACCCAGAGTTCCATGCTGCGCCGCACCGCGTCGGGGAGCTCGCCACACACCACGACATCGGAAACGGCGAAGCGGCCGCCAGGTTTGAGGACGCGAAAGGCCTCCGCCAAGACCTTGCGCTTGTCCGCCGACAGATTGATCACGCAGTTCGAGATGATGACGTCGACCGATGCGTCGGGCAACGGGATATGCTCGATGTCCCCCTTCAGAAACTCGGCGTTCGTCACACCCGCCTTGCGCTGATTGTCGCGCGCCAGCGCGAGCATCGCGTCGGTCATGTCGAGGCCGTAGGCTTTCCCGCCCGGACCGACGCGGCGAGCCGAGAGCAGTACATCGATCCCGCCACCCGATCCGAGGTCGAGGACGATTTCTCCCGGAGCGAGGTTGGCGAGCGCCGTGGGGTTGCCGCACCCGAGGGAGGCGAGCAGGGCTTCGGCGGGCAGCCATTCCGTCTCCGCCGCCTGGTAGAGATTCCCCGATATGGGGTCACAGCATCCGCTGGCAGCGCCACAGGCAGCCTGCTCCCCCGAATGGACCACTTGCAGGGCTGCCGCTCCGTACCGCGCCCGCACCGTTTCCTTGATATCGCCGCTCATTGGATCTCCTCCGTGTCTCATCAAGTTTGATTGATATATCAGAGAAAAAATTTTCATGCGCAGCACGCCGCCTGGCAGCTGCCGGCGTGCTTCCCCGGCTTCACCGCACGGGCAAAATCAGCGATCCCGTCGAGCGCATTGCGATTGAGCGCGTAGTACACCCACCGCCCCTCGCGCCGGTCGGTCACGACCCCGGCGTCCTTCAACACGCCAAGGTGAAACGACAGGCGCGACTGCGCCGCCCGAAGCGCGTCCTGCAGCTCGCAGACACACCGCTCACCGTGCGACAACAGCACGACGATCTCGACGCGCGTGGGGTCGGACAACGCGTGGAACCAGGTCGACGCCCGGTCGAGGTCCGGAAAAACGGTGGCGGCCATGGGATCTATATATCAAAAACGGTTGATATATGTCAAGGGGCAAGAAAAAGGCCCGTGCGTTCTGGACGCACAGGCCGCTCACCATGCCCTGGCCCGGATTCGAACCGGGACGCCTTGCGGCACTGCCCCCTCAAGACAGCGTGTCTACCAGTTTCACCACCAGGGCGACGGGTGAAACGTAGGTGGGCGGTGCGTGATGGTCAAGCGAAGTCAGAATGCAAAATGCAGAATGCAGAATTTCGCAACTCATCATTCTGCATTCATCATTCTGCATTGATCAATTCGGTGAATGCACGCCCTGCCCGTCGTAGGGCCGGCTCGATCCGATGCCGGGACCGGACGCGTTGATGGCGCCGAGGCTGTTGTCGATCTGCGCGATGATCTGGCGGATCGAGCCGGGGAACGGCGTCGTCGCGCCGTGACGCCCGAACGGGTCGGTGTACCACACCCGCGGGCCGTTGGCGTTGTGGATGATCGTGGAGTTGATGTCCACGACGCGATGCGCGCCGTCGAACACCGACTGCGGATTGTTGAAGGCGACGGCGGTGTCGGCGCCGTTATTGGTCGATTGGTCACACGGCCCGCCGCGGGCGCGCTCGCCATTGGGACCCACCCAGTAGCACACGTCGATCGGGCGGCCCGTGATGTTCGCCGCCGCGGGGTCGTAGAAGCGGCTCGGCAGGAACACCTGGAAATACGGATTGAAGAACGCCACCCCGTGTCCGCCGGCGCTGCGCACGTCGTTCGACGTCTGCCAACTCTCGTGCAGCAGATCCCAGTTCGACGTCTGCCCCGCCGGGACGAGCAGTTGGTCGGCACAGGTACGGTCGGGAATGATGCGCCGGCCGCCGCCATCGGGCGAGTTCGCCGGCGTCGGCGCGCCCACGACTACGCTGGAATCGCCGTTGCAGCTGCGATCGAATTGTCCCGGCGTGCCGATCGCGATCAGCTCGGTGACGTGCAGCTCCGTACCGTCGGTGCAGCGGATGTGATAGGCGAGCTCGTGCAGATTGTTGGTGAACGCGTCCTTGGAGTGGGTCCCCTGGTGCAGCTTCACCAGCACGTCGCAGGTGACGTGAAACAGCTGATCGGCGGCGGCGCTGCCGAAGTGCAGCGGAACATCGTTGGCCCACTCGATCTTGTGACCGAAATGATCCTCGTGCCTCGGATTCGCGGGATCCCAGGTGTCGAGCTGCTCGTTGGCATACCCGAACGGGATCGGGCCGACGTCGTGGTACAGGTTGGAGCCACGCGGATCGCGCCCGTGCTCATGTCCGAAGCTGCACCCGGTCGCGGGATCGACGGGCGGGTGCCACGTGGGATAGAGCTTTCCGTCCAGGCCGACCACCGAGTACTGGTCGTGAATCTCCTTCGTGCAGGTGTCACCCGACCCGGGCGTCCACAGCCCGAACGCGGCGCTCGGACCGTTGGTGGCCACGAGCGGCGGCGACTGCAGATCCTGACTGCACGCGAGACCCAAGAGCACGACGACCGGCGTGCCGATCCCTGCGATCCGCACCACACGGCCCAGCACTGGCGACATGCTTCCGAGATACTGCCGCGTCCTGAGGCGGGCCGTGACGACCGTCACCCGGGTTTGGGACCTGCCGCGGGTCATTGAATTGTCCCTCCCCGTGTCGTACACATTGAGGCGATGACCACAACCCATCGTTCGATAATCTGGGCGCTGCTCGCGACCGCAGTGGCCGCGCCGCTCGCTGCGCAACGCCAGGGCTCGCCGACCGGGAAATCGGGGCTCTGGCTCGGCGGCGGCGCTGGACTCGGCTGGGCTCGCGTCGCCTGCCGCATCTGCGATGCGAACCGCGGCCACAGTCTGTCGGCATATGGCCACGCCGGCTTCTCGCTGTCGCCGCGGTTCATGCTCGGCGGTGAAGTCGAGTTGTGGCGGCAGAACGCACGTCCCGATCAGAACCGGCCCACGACGGAATGGGTGATGGGCTACAGCGCTGTGATGTTCTGGTATCCGTCGACGCGCTACTCCTACTACCTGAAAAGTGGCTTCGGGCTCCTTACCTATCGCATCCACGACGACACCGACCACCTCACCGCGGCGGCCCTGGGGCCCCAGATCGGTGCCGGATGGGAATTCCCGATCGCGTCGCACATCGCCGTGGTGCCCTATGCCAACTTCCTGTTCGCGTCCACCGGCGCCGAAGTGAAATTCAACGGCCAGCAGGTGCTCGATCACGCGAGCCTGGAGTTGTTTCAGTTCGGGGTGGGACTGTCACGGCGGTAGGAGACGGTAGGAGACGGTAGGAGACGGTAGGGGACGGTAGGGGACGGAAGGAGACGGTAGGGGACGGAAGGAGACGGTAGGGGACGGTAGGGGACGGTAGGGGACGGTAGGGGATGGTAGGAGACGGTAAGAGACGGTAAGAGACGGTAGGATAAGAGTGGCCGAGGAGCAATTGCCCCCGGCCACTTGTGTTTGCAACCCCTACCATCTCCTGCCGTCCCCTACCGTCCCCTACTTTATCGCTCCCTTCGGGTACACCGCCGTCTTGGCGATCATGTCGTGGAACGCCTGCCGTTTCATGCCGAGCGTGAAGAAGCAGCCGACGAAGATGAGCAACCCGGCCAGATTGCCCAACGTCGCCAGGGCATGGACGCCCGTAAAGAGGGCGACAAGCGCGAGGAAGGAGCCGGAGTTCTTCAGGAGATATCGATACAACAACTTGCCGACGCCGGCCGCCGTACCGTCATCGTTCGCGATGCGAATCCCGAGAATGAGCTTGCCGAGCGTGTACCCCGTCAGTCCTTCAAACAGGAAATACACGACGACGATGAGGTAAGCTGCGAGGATGATTCCGGCGATCGCCCCGAACAAGCC
>DASTHG010000131.1:0-7239 GCA_035718325.1 Gemmatimonadales bacterium
TCGACAACGAGTTCGTCGACGAGGTGGCGCGGCGGGCGGGGTTGCCGCGGGCCGAGGTGGCGCAGCGGGAGGAGCGGACGTCGGGGGTGCTCGAGCGACTGGCGCGGACGCTCGCCGCGGCGTCGCCCGAGCTGTTCATCACGGAAGCGGCGGTCTCGGAGGCGGAGCGGGACGAAGCCGCGATCCACAAGATGACCGAGCGGGTCATCCTCGAGGCGGCCGCCGAGGGCCGCGCGGTGGTGGTGGGCCGCGGGGCCCAGGCGCTGCTCGCCAAGCGGCCCGACGCCCTCCATGTCTACGTCGTGGCCTCGAAGCCGTGGCGGACGCAGCTCGCGGTGGAGAAACTCGGGGTCGACCCCGCGACGGTCGAGAAGGTGCTCGACGAAACCGACAAGCGACGCGATCAGTACGTGAAGACGTACTCGGGACGGGTGCGGCGCGAGGTGGAGAATTACGATCTGGTGGTGAACGCCGAGCGGTTGGGGATCGAGGGTGCCGCAGCGGCAGTCGTCGCGGAAGCTCGACGGCGGGGGTGGACCTGATGATCACGACGCTCGTTCTGGCGGCGCTGCAAACCGCCACACCTGCCCAGGGGCCTCCGGGCACCGACATCTGGGTGGCGCCGGTCTCCCTGCGGGGCGGGCAGGCCTCGCTCGGGACGCCAGTGAACGTGACGGCGCGGGCGGGCTACGATAACCAGCCCGCCTTTCTCCCCGACGGCTCGGGATTGCTTTACACCCGGATCGGGGACGATGGGCATGCCGACATCTGGCGCTACGAGTTCGCCACGCACACCGCTCATGCGGTCACCACGACTCCCGAGAGCGAGTATTCGGCGACGTTCATGCCGAGGTCCGGGGGCATCTCGGTCGTGCGCGTCGAGCTGGACTCGACGCAGCGCTTGTGGCGGCTCGATCTCGACGGCGGCCACCCTGCCCTGCTGTTCCTGACGATCAAGCCGGTCGGCTACCACGCCTGGGCGGGAGACAGCACCCTTGCGCTGTACGTCCTCGGGACGCCCAACGCCCTGGTCCTCGCCCGCCTCGGCTCGGAGCATGCCGATACGGTGGCCCGCAACATCGGACGGGCGTTGCAGAAAATTCCCGGCCGACGCGCCGTGAGCTTCGTGCAGGTCGTCGATTCGACGAAGTCGTGGTTGATGGAGCTGAACCCCGACAGCGCCACGGTGCGGCGGCTGATCGTGCTGCCTCGCGGCGCCGAGTTCCATGCATGGTTGTCGAGTGCACTCGTGCTGGCGAGTGATGGAACGGCGCTGTACCAGTGGGATTCACGCGGAGCGGCGTCCTGGGAACGCGTGGCGGACCTGAGCGCACTCGGGCTGACGGGTGTCACCCGGCTGGCGGTGAGCCCCACGGGCGACCGGCTCGCGCTGGTCGCCCGTGATCCGGCTCCGTGACGCCCGACCTACTTCGCCGGCGTCAGGACGATGTTCCGGAACTCCACCGGGCCTTCCGAGCCCTGCAGCATCAGCGGCCCCGGCGTCCCTTCTTTACTGTCGAGCGCTCCGCCGGTCGGACCCGCGATCTCTCGATTGCAGATCACCGTCTTTCCATTCGCCACGACGGTCACCATCCGCCCCACGAACGTGATGTCGTAGAACTGCCAGACGCCGGGCGCGCGCGCCGTGATCTCCGTCGGCGCCAGCAATCCATAAACACCGCTGAACCGATCGTCCGCTGGATCGAGGCCGGCGTCGTCCTGGATCTGCACCTCGTAGCGCCCCCGCAGGTAGACGCCGCTGTTGCTCCCCTTCGGGTAGCGGAATTCGACATGCAGCTTGAAGTCTCCGAACGTGCGCTCCGTCATCACGTCCATCCCGCGGCGCTGGTTCTGCAGGATGCCGTTCTTCACGACCCACTGGTTGGTGTCGCCTCCGACGGCCTTCCAGCCGCCGAAATCGTTGAGATGCAGGAGCCGGATCGGCGTGCCCCACACCGGTGGCTTGTCGCGATGCAGCGACGGCGCGCGGTCGGCGCTCCAGTCGTAGCTCTTCCCGTCCGGGAACGTCATGCTCCCGACCAGCCGCTCGCCATCGAGGTGCCCATGCACGGCGAGCTCCCCATCCCCGGCCTCCCATTGTCCCGGAATGGAGAACCGCAGCGAGTCGCCGTCGGCATCGATGCGCCCGATCGGGCGTGCGCTGCCCGTAACACCCGTCATCCGCCCGACGAGCGCCGTGCGCCCCGACGACCAGATCTCGAGCCACGACATGCGCTCGCCGCCCGGAGTCTGAATCGTGATGTCCCACCGTCCCTGCAACTTGGGCGACGGCGGAGCGGCGCGGCCGCCGGTAGACGCCGCGACAACGGTGAGCGCGAGCAGGTAAGCGGGGAATCGCATGGTCAATGCTCCGGTGAATGGTTGGCGCAATCGAGGGTCGCTTAAGACGCTCGCAGCTCGGGCAGGCGCCACGCGGCGAACGCGACCGCCGCCGCGCAGACCAGCCCCCCGGCCCCCACCGCCCATGGCGCCCCGAACCGTTCCGCGAATGCTCCTGCCTGGAAGGCGCCGAGCGGTGACAGTCCGACGAACACAAATGAATAGAACCCCATCAGCCGTCCCCGCAAATGATCGGGGACGATCGTCTGGATCATGGTATTGGTGAGGGCGTTGTTGACGATCATCGCGCAACCGGCCAGGGCCAGGAGTCCGAGCGACAGGGCGAACGATCGGGACAAGGCGAACAACACAATCAGGACCCCGAATGCCGTCCCTCCCGTCACCATGAACCGCCCGCGGCTGACGAGCCGGCGGCTGTTGATCGCGATCGCCAGGGCACCGAGCATCGCCCCAACCCCTACGGCGGCGGTCAGCGCCCCGTATCCCGCAGCCTGCACCTGCAGCACGTCGCGCGCGAACACCGGCATCATCACGAGAAACGGAAACCCGAAGATGCTGAGCACCGCGGTGAGCAGGACCAGCGTGTTGACGCGCCGCTCGCTTCTCAGGAAGCCGAGGATCTCGCGAAATCCGCCCCAGGCCGAGCCGCCCGCGGGCTTCGCGACGAACGGCGGCAGCCGCATCGCCACGAGGCCGCCGATCACGGCGATGTAGCTCAGCCCGTTCATGAGAAAGCACACGCCGACGCCGACGATGCCGATCAGCGCCCCGGCGATCGCGGGACCGACCACCCGGGCCGCGTTGAACATCGAGGAGTTGAGCGCGATGGCGTTCATCAGATCGTCCTTGCCCACGATCTCCACGATGAACGCTTGCCGCGTGGGGATGTCGAACGCATTCACGATGCCGAGCAGCGTGGCCAGCACCATCACGTGCCACACCGTCACGCGGTGTCGCAGCACCAGCGCGGCCAGCGCGAACGCCAGAAACATCGAGAGAGTCTGCGTGATGACGACGGTGCGCCGTTTGTCGGTACGATCCGCAATGATCCCCGCGTACAGCGTGAACGCCAGTACGCCGAGCGACCCCAGCGCCGAGACCAGTCCGACATAAAACGGGGAGTTGGTGAGCGTCAGGACGAGCCACCCCTGCGCCACCGACTGCATCCACGTGCCGATGAGCGAGACGCCCTGGCCGAAAAAGAAGAGACGGAAATTGCGATGGGCGAGAGCGCCCAACCCGATCTGCCGCGTCGCTTCCGTCACGCCCCGGAAGGTAGCATCCATTGCGGCGGCGTCGCCGCGCCGCGAGATTGCGGGGAGATGCGCTCGACGACCTACGCCAAGTACCTCCCCGAGCTGGCCGACACGATCAATCTCCAGGGCCTGCTCGACCAGCTCGCCGACTTCCTGCTGCAGTCGGGGTTCGCGGGCGGCCCCTACTCACACCCGTTCTGGGGCGAATTCGGCGGCGACGATCCCGACCGCTCCCTCGATGCCTTGCGCCAGGCGATCCTGCAGGCGCTGATGGATTCGGGGCAGCTCACCCCCGAGATGCTCAAACTCCTGCGCGGCGAGTCCACGGGCGACGCGGCGCAGGACGCGGACCTCGAGCGCCAACTCGGCGAGCTGCTCGACAAGATCGTGCAGCGCCTGATCGAGGAGGGATACCTGAATGTCGCCGAAGCACCGAAGATGCCCTCCGGACAGCAGCCGCTCTTCGGCCCGGGTGGAATGGCGCGCGAGGCCGCGCAGCAGGTGCAGTTCTCGCTCACGGAGAAGGGCATCGATTTCCTCGGTTACAAGACGCTGAAGCACCTGCTCGGCAGCATCGGGAAATCGAGCTTCGGGGCGCACGAGACGGAGCACCTCGCCACCGGGATCGAGGCCGAAGCGGCAAGCAAGCGCTACGAGTTCGGCGACACCTTGAACCTCGACGTGAACGCCACCCTCGCCTCGGCGATCGAGCGCGAGGGCCTCGGCGTGCCGATCAACCTGGAGTACGAGGATCTGCGGGTGCACCAGGCCGAGTATCGCTCGTCTTCTGCGACGGTGCTGATGCTCGATTGCTCGCACTCGATGATCCTGTACGGCGAGGACCGCTTCACTCCGGCCAAAAAGGTGGCCCTCGCCCTGACCCACCTGATCCGCACCCAGTTTCCAGGCGACAGTCTCCGCGTCGTGCTGTTCCACGACACCGCCGAGGAGATTCCGCTCGCCCGGCTGGCCCACGCGCAGGTCGGGCCGTATCACACGAACACCGCCGAGGGGCTGAAGCTGGCGCGCCGCATCCTGCTGGCGCAGCGCAAGGACATGCGCCAGATCATCATGATCACCGACGGCAAACCCTCGGCGCTGACGCTGCCCGACGGGCGGATCTACGTCAACTCGATGGGACTCGACCCGCAGATCCTGAAACAGACCTATCGCGAGGTCGCCGAATGCCGCCGCGGCGGGATCCTGATCAATACCTTCATGCTGGCGCGCGACCGCAGCCTGGTGGAGTTCGTGAAGACCGTCAGCGCGATCTGCCGCGGCAAGGCCTACTTCACCAACACGATGACGCTGGGGCAGTTCATCCTCATGGACTTCATGCGGAGGAAGACGCGACGTGTTTCGTAGCCTGTGCTTGGGCCTCGCCTTCGGCCTCGCTGCCGCATCCGCCGCGCCTGCTCAGGCGCGGTTTTCCATTTCCTTCCCTGCGTCGGTGCACCCCGAGCCGATCACCGGCCGGGTGTTCCTCCTCCTGAGCCACGACTCGACGCCGGATCCGCGCATCGGCGTGCATCCGTTCGAGCGCGGCATCCCGCTCTTCGGCGTGGACGTCACGGCACTGCAGCCCGGCGACCCGGTGACGATCGGCGATACGACGCTCGGATTTCCGTTCGCCAGTCTCAAGGACGTTCCGGTCGGCGACTACTTCGTGCAGGCGCTGGTGAACGTCTACACGGAGGTGCATCGCGCCGACGGCCATACCCTGTGGGTGCACTGGGACCAGTGGGAGGGCCAGCAGTTCAACACGTCTCCTGGCAACCTCTACTCCAGCGTCGTGAAGGTCCACCTCGATCCGGCCATCCCGCTCACGGTGTCGCTGTCGCTCGCCAAGGCCATTCCGCCGCGCGCTCTTGCTGTCGATTCGAAATGGGTCAAGCACGTCCGCATCCAGAGCGACCTGTTGACCCGTTTCTGGGGACACCCGGTCTTTCTGGGCGCCGTGGTGCTGTTGCCGAAGGACTACGACGCCCACCCCACGGTGCGCTATCCCGTCATTTTCGAGCAGGGACACTTCAGCCTCGACGCGCCGCTCGGGTTCACGGAAGATACGACCCCGTGGCCCGCGAACATCCGCGACGCGATGAAGAATTACAACCTCGAGACGAGCCCGGAGTTGTATCACGCCTGGGCGGGCCCGAACTTCCCCCGCTTCATCGCCGTCACGTTTCAGCATCCCACGCCGTTCTTCGACGATTCCTACGCCGTCAATTCCGCCAACAACGGCCCGTACGGCGACGCGATCATGACCGAGCTGATTCCCTATCTCGAGTCGCATTTCCGGATGCTCGCCCAGCCGTATGCGCGCATGCTGACCGGCGGCTCGACCGGCGGCTGGGAGTCGCTCGCGCTCCAGGTCTACCACCCCGACTTCTTCGGTGGCACCTGGACCCTGTATCCCGACCCGGTCGATTTCCGGCATTACGACATGGTCGACGCCTATGCCGACTCGAGCGCGTTCGTGTTTCAGAGCATGGGCGGTCTGTTCCTGCAGCCGTCGACGGAGTGGCGCCATCCGGAGCGCTTCATCATGCGCGGGACCGACGGACAGCCGCTGCTGTCCGAACGGCAATACAGCCAGTGGGAGGAAGTCCTCGGCAGCCACGGGCGCTCCGCCGATCAGCTCGAGGCCTGGGAAGCGGTCTACGGGCCGGTGGGCGAGGACGGCTATCCGAAGCCGCTGTGGAACAAGCGTACCGGCCACATCGATCACGACGTGGCGATGTACATGCGGGAGCACGGCTACGACCTGCGGTTCTATCTGGCCCAGAACTGGGCGAAGATCGGCCCGCAGCTGGTGGGGAAGATCCACGTCGACGTGGGCGACATGGACAACTTCTACCTCAACCTCGCCGTGTACGACCTCCAGGAGTTTCTCGACCGGATCCTGGAGCCCCGCGCCCAGGCGACGTTCAACTTCGGCCGGCCCGAAAAGGGCCACGGCTGGCAGCATGCCACGCGCGCCGAAATCGTGCGGGAGATGGCGTCACAGGTGACGCGCAATGCGCCACGAGGGGTCGACACGAAAGGCTGGAAGTACTGATCCGGCCGCCCCACGCCCGGCGTCAACCCAGGAGGTCAGCGACCGCGGACCGTCGAATATACCTGGTGTGAAATGTCCCGGACCAAGGCGTAAGCGACGCTGTCCTCCCTGACGCCGCCGGTCAGCACGACGAGCACGTAGGGCGTCCGTCCCGCCGGCCGCACGATCCCGGCATCGTGGTACACGACGCCGCCGATCCATCCTGTCTTGTGTTCCACCCGTGTCCCGGCGGGCAGTCCTGCTGGGATTCCTTCCGTGAAGTGCTGCCGCCCGAGGACCTCGAGCATCTCGCGACACGCCGCCGGGGAAGCCGCGCGGTACTGCGCCAGCGCCGTGAACAGCATCCCGAGATCGCGCGCCGTCGTCGTGTTGTTCATCCCCGCCTGATAGGCTTTGCCATCCTCCACGCCGCGCAGCACGAGAATCGAATCGGCGCCCAGGGAATGCGCGGTGGCGTTGGCGCGCTTCGCGTCCACCAGGGCGATCAACAGGTTGGTGGCGAGGTTCGACGAGACCGTCTCCATCAGCTCGACGAGCTGGCGAATCGTGCGCTTTCTTCCCACC
>DASTHG010000132.1:0-15996 GCA_035718325.1 Gemmatimonadales bacterium
GAGAAAGGCGGGGAAAGAGAGTCTGATCGACATCGGAGAAACCCTCCCTAGCCCATCGCCGCGGGCCACTGCAGCTGATCGTCGAACCATTTGTCGATCACCGAGCGCCGAAACCGCCACTCCTTCCCCAGCTTCACGGCCGGGATCCGCTTCTCCTGCGCCCACTTGTAGATCGTCTGGGGCGTGAGCCGCAGATACTCGGCGACCTCGTCGATCGTGAGAATCTCGTTCGGCGCCGTGCGCCGCTCGTTCCCGCTCACGGACGCCGCCGCGACGTGTCGGCGAGCGAATCGGGGTGTGGGACAAGCCAATGTGTCGCCGGTAGGCTGTCGCGGCCGACCCCGGGCGCTGGTGGATGCGACGGTTGCGTGAACAGCTGATTCACCGCGTAAATCACCGCTGCGTAGAAATTGCCCTGGTATTTCCCGAATACCTGGAACGACTGATTCCGGTCGCCCAGGAACGGACGCAGATTCCACGCGAGCTGCACCCCGACGAAGGCGAACAACACCGCCCACGCGCGCATGATCGTCAGCGCCTTCTTGGGATAGACACCGCGCCGGTCGCACACCACCGCCAGCCCCTCGTGCAGCGCGTACATCCCGAAGAGCCCGGCGACACCGGCGATCGCGATGTTCAGGAGATGTTGGAAGTAGTAATTGGCGCCGCTGATCAGGAAGAACGCGATGATCGGCACGAATGCGGCGAGCAGAATCGACGTCAGCGCCAGCGCGCCGAACACCAGCACGACGATTTGCCCCAGCCGTAACCGCGAGCCCACCAGCACCTGCACGACGTAAAACGCGGGAAAGCAGATCACGAACGTAGCGAAGAACAACACCGGGAGCTTGATCGCCGCGGAGATCGCCTGAAACGGGCCCGAGTACGCTCCGGCCACGAGTCCAAAGAATCCCGCGAGCCCGACGATCGTCAGCGTGCTGTAGAAGAACTTCTTGCCGAGCCCATTGCCGTCGACCACCTCTTCGAAGAAAAGCTCGCGATTGCTGAGCAGCGCGGACAGAAACTCCTGATACGAGCCGATGCGGCTCGCGCTCGGCGCAGCTGCGGTCATCCGGGTCGCTCCGTGGGAGACGATCCTATGATGATCCAGTATTAATATTTAGTCAAGTTTGTTGCTGTTTAATACTGTTTACTGTCAAATCAGCCATAGAAAACAGCGAAGACCGGGGGCCGCATCTGGTCTCCTGGAAGGAACGTACGGCGATTGTCCGAATCTGACAGGAGTTAGCGATCTCCTGCCACTTGCTGGAGGATTGAAGTAGGAAAACCTAGGCGGGGGCGGCCCCCGGCGAGAGTGATCGCTGAAATGCGTCGACGATACGCGGCGACCACCACTGTTGAACGCGGGTGATGACCGCCGCTGCCTGTTGCTCGGAGAGGGGTGGGTGGTAGCTGCGCGCGGTGGTCAACGCGTCGTAGACCTCCGCGATTCCGACGATCTGGGCGGCGAGGGGAATCTCGTCCCCGCGCAACCGGTCGGGATACCCGCTCCCGTCATAGTGCTCGTGGTGCCAGCGGATGACGGACTTTATGTCCCAGGGGAACTCCACCGTCGCCAGCAGCTCGACGCCCCATTGTGGATGTTGCTGCACCACCATCCGCTCTTCGGGAGTGAGGGGACCCGGCTTGTACAGGATCTCGTGCGGGACCCGAACCTTGCCCAGGTCGTGCAGATAGGCGCCGAGCAGGACACACGTCTCCTCCTCCTCATCGAACTCCAGGGTGCGCGCCAGCGCGACCGCGAGTCGCGCCACGCGCTCGCAATGCCCGAACGTGGAGCCGTCGCTCGACTCGATCGACCGCCCCCACTCGCGCACGACCGCGCGGTAGGCGCCTTCCAGCTCCGCCACCTTCCCACCGACGTCGATCAAGTCCACCCGGGCGTCGAGTCGCCGGAACAGGCGGTGCGCCGCATTGAGCAGGCGTAACGCTTCCTGGTTGCGCCCCTGCGACTGGTACAGCAGCGCCAGCTCGCGCGACGTTTCCGCCTCCGACAACAGAGAGCCGGAGGACACCGCGAGCTCGCACGCCGAGCGGAATCGCGATTCGGCGAGCGCGGGGCGGCCGGTTTCCCGGAAGACCATGCCCAGCACCCGGTACGGATCGGCCTTGGCGCCAGGGGTGCCGAGCGAATCGAACAACACGAGCGCCTCTTCCGCCTGCTGGCGCGCATTCTCGTAGCGCTGCCGGGCGACGTCGACTTCGGCCTGGCTGACGAGAGCGAGGCCCTGGAGGTACGCATCGCCTTCGCGCTGGGCCAGCGTGCGGCTGCGGTGGAAGTAGTAGCCTGCCTCGTCCAGCAATCCGCGATCGGCGCTCACCATGCCGAGGTTGTGGTAGGCGATGGCGCAGCCGTGGCGGTCCCCCGCCTCGCGGTAGGCCTGGAGCGACTGCTGATATCGTGCCAGTGCTTCGTCCAGGTGCCCCTGGATGTTGGCGAGAATGCCGAGATTCTGCGTCACCCGCGCGCGCAGCTCGCGACTCGCCGCGCCGAGCTCGAGCGCCTGCTGGAACGCACAGCGCGCCTCGGTCAGCGAGCCGCGCGAGAGATGGATGCCGCCCAGCGTATTCAGCGCTTCCGCGGCGAGCGCGTGGTTCCCGCTTTCGCGTGCGACGTGATAGCTGCGCTCGCACAGCTCGTGCGCCAGCATCGACTCATCGCGCTGCTGGTGCAACACGGCCAGGCGGCGCAGGCCCTCGGACAGCACGGCCGGCGCGCCGCCCCGCTCCGCCGCGGCGATCGCCCGCTGGTAACATTCGATCGCCGCCGGCAGCGGCCCCTGGCGCTCACGCTCGCGCGCCTCGCGCAGCAGCTCGAGCCCGGTGGGCGTCGCATCCCGAGTCGCCCGATTGGGGCTGCGCGCGGTGATCTGCTGGCTACCAGGCGATGGCATAGTTGGAGAAGTGAGTGACCTGCCCGCTGACCCGCTGCGCCCAGAAGTTGTCGAACGAGAGCAGGTATTCGAGTACGACGAGGTCGTCGGTCGTGTAGGCGATCCGCTTCGGCAGCAGCTGCCCCAGCAGCGGGCAGTTCGCGTAGCTCATCGTCAGCCGAGCCGGATACGCGAAGGTGAGTCCTTCCGGCTGGAACTGCACACGATTCACGGTATCCGAGGGCACGACCATCGTGATGGTCGTCGAATCGGCCAACGCTCCGGGCGGAATGCGCAACACATGGGGTCCCGCCTCGATCGCGCCGCCCTCGGGTCCGATCGTCTGCGTCGTGGAATCGTATGGCAGTGGCGTACACTGCAGCAGGCCGACGGGCGGGTTCTGCCAGTCCAGTCGCGCCGGTGGGGCAGCCGGGGCGGCGCCGACACCCACCGGCGGAGTTTCACCGCAGGCCAGCACCAGGCTGCCCAGGACTGCGACGCACAGGAGGCGGGCAGGCTTCATACGGTGGTCCTCTTCGGCTCTTTGGGTTGGAACACAACCTCGGACTTGAGCGTCGGACGCTCGACGAAGCGCCGGATCCAGGGAGTGTCGAGCTCCCCGGTTCCCGAGCGCGAACCAGCCGACGCGCGCGCGATCAGCGCCGCGGGATCGATCGGAGCGTAGGTGAGATTGTCGACCGCGTCGTAGCCGACGCACAGCTCGATCGAATCGCGCCGCGGGTCGGTGGCAAGCGAGTCCTGCAGGCTCTTCGCGACGCGCCGCGCGAGACGCAATGCCCCGCTGCGGTCGGTGCCCGGGGCCAGAACCGCGTATTCGGCCGGTCCGAGCGTGCCCAACACGTCGGACAGCCGGGTCTCACGAGCGACGATCGAGCCGATGCGCGGAAACGGCCCACCCTCGAGCCGGAACACGATCGCGGCCATGGCGCCATGCCGGCGCGTCAACAGTGCGCCGAGCTCGCGCGCGCGCCGCGCCAGACCGGGCCAGTCGTACAGGATCGGCATGCCGGTCACTTCTTCGTCCATCGTGGCATGGATGTTCTGCCGGGCCCGGAGGTAGGTCTGGAGCTTGAGCGCCAGCTCCTGCGGGTCGTTCTGCTGCCACAGGAAATCCCACGCCCCGGCGCGCAGCGCGTCGACGCGCTGCATCGGCGTGGGCTTGTCGCGCGTCAGGATGAGAATCGGGACCTGGTCCCCGATCCCGGGTTCCCCCTGCAGGATGCGGCACACGTCGAGACCGGACATATCGGGAAGGTCGGCGTCGAGGATGACGGCGTCGGGCCGCTGCGCGCGGGCCCAGTCGATCGCCAAGGCGGCGGTGCGCACCTCGATGGCGGCATACCGGTTGTCCTCGAGCAATCCCGCGAGCGACTGCTCTTGTCGCACAGCGATGAGGACGACCGCTTTTCGAGTGTTCGGCATGGCGCCCGTGCTCCATGCATCAAGCGCACCGAAGTTCCCGTTGCGCCCCTGCCCTGGAACCTCTTGACTGACATTCTGTTACGTCGATGATGCGCGGACGAAACGCACCGCTCGCGCACCGATTCGGGGCAAACCGAGCGCCGAGACTGCCCCATCTCGCAGCGTACGGGACGGGAGTCTTAGGTAGGAATCGAGCGGGCCGACGTGACGAGGGGGATCACGGATTCCGCGAAGCGCTCCATCTCTTCGAGCTGCGGACTGAATTGCAGCAACAACAGATCCACCCCTGCGTCGGCGAAGCGGTCGATCTGCTCGGCGATTTGGTCCGGAGTGCCGACGAGACCCGCCTTCAAGCCGCGGTTTGAAACGGAATAGTCCTCGAGGCTGACGCGCTGCTCGAGCTGTGTGTTGGCGAGCCACTCCTGATAGTTCGCGTATCCGGCCGCGCTTTGTTGCACATCGGTGATGCGAAGCACTTCACGGCGTGCCGCCTCCTCCGTTTCGCGGCACACGACGTAGCCGGCGACGCCGAATTGCAGCGCGGCGGCTCCGGCCCGCTCGCGCCGGTGCCGCATGTCGGCCACCTTCGCCGCGATACGCTCGGGCGGATCGCCGTGCATCAGGTAGGCGTCGCACGCGCCGGCGATGAGCTGTTTCGCCGCCTCGGATTCGCCGCCGGCGTAGAGTGTGGGCCGCGGCCGGGACCTGGGTTTGGGCTCGAGGATCGCGTTCTCGATACGGTAATACTGCCCCGCATAACTGAAGCGCGGCTCCGCCCACATCCCGCTCACCACCGCCAGCCACTCCGCCGTGCGGGCGTAGCGGGCATCGTGGCGATCGAATTCGACGCCGTATTGCTTCGCTTCTTCCGCCCACCACGACGACACGACGTTGAGGGTGAGCCGCCCGCCGCTGATCTGGTCGATGTTGGCCGCCTGCTTCGCGGCGAGCGCCGGCGGATGAAACGTGGGGCGCACCGCCACCATCAGCTCGAGACGCTCGGTCACCGCCGCGAGCGCGGCCGCGGTCGTCCAGGCATCGAGCGCCGGAGCGTCGGGTCCTTTGATGTCGTTGAGATTGAGCTCCGCGATCAGGGTCAGGTCGAAGCCGATCTCTTCGCTGCGCCGGGCGAGGCGGGAGACGTAGTCCCAGCTCGCCTCCATCTGCTCGGCGGGGACGTTCCGCAACCAACCGCCGAACACGGGGAGCCAGTAGCCGAAGCGCATGGTCAGGCCCCCCGCTGTTCGAGGTAGTCCACAAGCCGCGCGAACGGATCGAACCCCACCACGCGCGGGGCGTCCGCCACGAAATTCGACAGCGCGTTGACGTCGTAGTAGTAGCGCGCGCCGTCGCGCGCGTCGATGAGATACTCGACGCCCCCGACGTCGATCCGCGCCGCAGCCATCAGGCGCTCGACTTCCTCGACGATGTTCGGCGGCGGCGTGTAGCCTTCTACGCGCAGGTTGTTCTTGGGCGCAGCGACCGGGCACGCCGCCCGCGTGAGCTCGGCGCCGCCAACCGTCTGGCAGACGTCGGCGGGACAGAGGTTGAAGCTGTCGCCGGGCGTGTAGATCCGGATGGCGTACAGGAAACGCCCACCCAGGACCTCGGCCCGCACGATGCGCTGCTGATCGGCGGGGATGAATTCCTGCACCAGCGCCGTCTGGTCGACCCCCAGGTCGAGCGCCCCCGCTTGGGCCGAGGTCTCCAGCGCTTGCACCGTTTCGAAGCGCCGCACGCCGGCGCCCGATCCACCGATATTCGGCTTGACGACGACCGGAAACCGCAGCCCCTCCGCCGCCGCCACCGCTTCGGCCGCGTGGTTGATGACGCGTGCACGCGGAGCCGGGAGCCCGAGCTCGCGCAGCAGTGTGAGCTGCAGCGCCTTCGACGTTTCGGTGACGTAGGCGTCGTATCCGTTCACGACCGGCACGCCGTGGCGCTGCAGATAGGAGAGCCAATGCAGCGTGTAGAAGATCGCGTTGCCGTGGCCGCGGGTGTACGCCGACGGGCTCATGCGATTGAACACGAGGCCGTAGGGCGGCCGGCCGTTGGTGGCATCGAAGCGATGTTGGGTGGCGTCGAGCCGCACGTACGGCACGGCGCGCCGGTCCAGCTCCGCGAACAGCGGCCGGAACCAGTCCGGGTGCTCGTAATAGATCGCCAGCGGGCGATCGGCAGACAGCGTCATGTCGTCAGACCTCCAATGCGTTCTGCTTCCCGTACGGCGCGCTCCACCGCCTGGCGGAGCTCCGGTCCGGGCACTCCGTCCTGGAACTGATCGGGCGTTGCGTATACGCCCGTTGCTCCGACCGTGGCGCCCAGGCTGGCGAACAGCGGCCGCAGGCCGTAGTCGAGCGACAACGCGTGCCCGCGGGATTGCCCACTCACGAGTGCCACGCCGACCTTCCCGGCGAGACTCTCGGGCGCCAGGAGATCGAAGAACACCTTGAGCAACCCGCTGTAGGTGGCGCGGTACACCGGCGTCCCGGCGACCACGATCCGCGCCTGCCCCACCACTTCGATCGCCGCCGCAACCTCGGGCGCGGTTCCCCGCCCCAGTAATGCATCCGCCGGCAACGCGGCGAGGTCGATCAACGTCGTCCTGGCGCCGTGCGCGGCGAAGGCGCCGAGTGCCGTTTCCACCAGGACGCGTGACTTCGACACCGGGCTCGGGCTGCCGGAAATACCGGCAACCCGCACCGCCTGCGATCCGGACATCCCCTAGGGCTCCTCGCGTAGAAACGAAACGGCCGCGACGCCTTGGGTGGGGTCGCGGCCGATCACGTGCTGGTTGCGCTGGTCAGCGCCGGTACTACCCCGCGATCGCCCTCCCCCTCGCCCGCATCAGCAGTGGCGAGTGGCAACACGCGCAGGCCAGCATGGCGTACCGGATCACGCTTGCAACGTTAGTGCGGGCGGCTCGCGGCGGCAACCCTCCGTACCCCTCGCTGGGTAATGGGACTGGGCCGGGACCGGTTGACGGGCCACTGCGCCCATGATTAGTGTGCGTCCATGATGTCCCACGTCGTGGCGGTTCGCATCCATCCGGCAGCGGCGCCGTCCGTGTGCCTGACCTGGCACTGCGCCGCGTCGATGGCGAATTCGGGATCACCCGATCGAGCGTGTGGGACGTAGCCGGTACACGACAGCAGCGCGGCACGAGACGCCCCCACGCGAGCATGCGACAGCGCGGGGGCGTTTTTGTTGAGGACGACAACCGGAGAGAGGACGATGAGTGACAAGCTCGTGAAACGATATCTGCTCGCCAGCGATTTCGACCAGACGCTGAGCTTCGATGACTCGGGCTACGTCCTGGCCGAGATGTTGGGCATTGCCAAAGAGGAGTTCGAGCGTAAGGCCGCCGGTATGGCGCGCCTCAACCTCGTGCAACAGGGCGCGGAGCTCGCCTACCTGTTGCTGCACGACCCCGAGTTTCGCGCCAAGGTGCGCAAGGAACACCTGATCGAGGTGGGCAAGAAGACCCGCCTCAAGGGCAACATCGGCCTGCTGTACCAGATCCTGGACCATGGCATCGACGGGTACCACTTCGATTTCTACGTCCTGTCGGCGGCCCCCGTCGAAGTGATCCGTTCCGCCCTCGAAGGCATGGTACCTGCCGACCACATCTTCGGCACCGAGTTCCGTTACACCGCGACCGGGGAGATCGACACGCTGGTGCGGGCGACGGCTGGATACGGCAAGGTGGCGGTGCTCGATCAGCTGCAGGCGGAGTTACAGCTCGGTCCCGACCACATCGCGTATGTGGGTGACGGCAGCTCGGACATCCACGTGATGCTGCATGTGAACGGGCGCGACGGACTGTCGCTCGCGGCGTCGGAGAGCAAGCATGTCGCGCGCCTGGCGCGCCGCACGATTCTGAGCGGCGACGCGCTGGCGATCCTCGTCCCGATCCTCGAGTCCATCGCGCGCTGGCAGCGTCCCCAGATCCGCGAGTTCTTCGAATCCTACGGGTTCCTCATCCAGGAGTGGGACAAAGTCCGCACCGACTGGCTCACCTTGCGCCCGGCCGAAGAGCTGAAGAGCGCCTGACGGACGCTCCCCCGCCGCGGACCGGCGGGGAATCGCTACCGGAGACTCGCGAGGTCGATCACGAAGCGATAGCGCACATCGCTGCGCACCGTGCGATCGTAGGCGTCATTGATCTGCTGAATCGGGATCTTCTCGATGTCCGCGGCGACGCCGTGCTGCCCGCAAAAATCGAGCATCTCCTGCGTCTCCCGAATGCCGCCGACGTTGGACCCGGCGAGGCGGCGGCGGGCGTTGACGAGCGCGGGCGCGCCCAGCGGCGATGGATCCGGCAGGCCCACCAGCACCATCACCCCGTCGCGACGCACCATCTCGAGATAGGGATCGTAGGCATGCGCCGCCGAGACGGTGTCGAGGATGAACGTGAAGCGCCTGAGATTCCGCGCGAACACACCCGGATCCGCCGTCACCAGGAAATCGTCGGCGCCAAGGCGTAGCGCGTCGGCGCGTTTGCCGGGTGAGTGGCTGAGAACCGTCACGTGCGCCCCCATCGCCTTGGCGAGGCGGACGGCGACGTGTCCCAGACCGCCCAGCCCGACGATGCCGACCGGATCTCCGGAGCGGACGCCGAAATGCCGCAGCGGCGAGTACGTCGTGATGCCGGCACACAACAGCGGAGCGGCACGGTCGAGCGGCAGCGCCGCCGGCATGCGCAGCACATACGCTTCGTCGACGGTGATGTGTGTCGCGTATCCGCCGTACGTCGGCGTGCGTCCATCCTGCTCGGTGCTGTTGTAGGTCCAGCTCACCTGCCGCTCGCAGTACTGCTCCTCCCCGGCACGACACGCCTCGCACCGCCGGCACGAGTCGACGAACACCCCGACCCCGACGACGTCGCCGACCTTCCACCGCGACACCGCGGAGCCGACCCTGGACACCACTCCCGCGATCTCGTGCCCCGGCACCATCGGAAAGACGGCCTCGCCCCACTCGTCACGCGCCTGATGGATGTCCGAGTGGCACACGCCGCAGAACCGGATGTCGATGAGCACGTCGCGCGGCCCCGGTTCCCGGCGCTCGACGGTGAATGGGGCGAGCGGTGCACGCGCCGCGGGGGCGGCATAGGCGGGAGTTTTCATGTCCCGGAATATGCCGCCCCCGATTGCCGCGCGCCGTCGCTAGGGCACCGGCAAGCCGCTCGGTACCGAGGCAGGGCGCAGCGCGCTCAGGTTCCGCGCCGACGCGTCGGTCAGCGACTGCAGAAACGAAACGAGCTCGGCCTGCTCCGTCGCCGTGAGTCGCAACGGCTGCTGCAGCCGGAAATCGAGATGGCTGAGCACCGCCCCGATCGTTGTTGCATCGCCATGGTACAGCCCGCGCACGGTCGCAGGCAGCGTCGCGGGGTCGAAGGACGTGAGATCCGTGCTGGCGTCGTTGTAGTGATGCACCACCTGCGCGAGCGTCTGGTACACGCCGTCGTGGAAGTACGGTGCCGTCAGCTCCACGTTGCGCAGCGGCGCGATCCGGAACGCGAATTGATAGAAATCGTTCCCCGGCAGCTCCCCGCGCCCCAGATCGAGCGGCGGCTGCGTCGCGAGGCCGGGCCCGACTTGCGGGACACCGACGTCGGCAAACCCCTGCCCGCCGAGGAACGGGCCGTTGTGGCAGCTGGAGCAAGTCGCCTTGCCGAAGAAGAGCAGCGCGCCACGCTTCTGCTCGGGCGTCAGCGCCGCGTCGTCGCGCTTCAGGTACCGGTCGAACGGCGAGTCGGTCCGGGTGAGCTGCTGCATCTCGAACGCGGCGATGGCCGTGGCCGCATGCTGGAATCCCAGCTGGTTCGGCGGCGTGTTCGGGAACGCCGCATGAAAGGCATTCACGTAGGCGGGAATCGCCAGCAGCCGCCGCGTGACGGCTTGCCACATTCCCGTCCAGTCGCTGTCGCCCACGAGCGCCAGCTCGTTGGCCTTGCCGAACACATCGGTATCGCCAACCTCACCCCGCATCTCCCGCCGGTTGGTGACGGGGAACATCGCCTGCGCGGCGACGACGTTGGGGAGGCCCGCCGGCAGCGCGCCACCCGCCGGTGACGTGAACGTGCCGTTGAACCCCGAGATCCGGCCATCGAGAAACACGTAGGGCAGTCCCAGCGCCACGTTGAGGACCGTGGGCGCATTGCGCGGGACATAGCTGCGTCCCGGACCGGGCGTCCGCGACGGCCCGCTGCCCACGCCGCCCGTCCCCACCGCCAACGGCTGTGCATCCTCCATGGAGGTGCTCGGCTGGTGGCAGGTCGCGCAGGCGACGTCGCGGTTCCCGCTCAGCTCTTTGTCGAAGAACAGCGCGTTGCCGAGCGCTACCAGCGCGGAATCCTGCCGCGGTACCGCGGCGATCGGCACGACTCCATATCCGCCGATCGCTTGCCGTAGCTGCGCGTCGATGTTGACCGGTTCGGTGAGGTTACGGTCGGTCGCCACACAGGCACCGAGCGCAAGGGCCACTCCCGACAATGTTGGTCCGACGAATCGTCTGTCCATGGTGGTCCTCCTTTCAGTGCAAGGGAAGCGACAGCGAGATCTGGTGCGTGATCGTCGAGACTCCCATGAGATGCAGCGTCGGGTCCGGCGCGACGATGATGGTGCCTGGGCCCACGCCGGTGCCCGGGAAGACCCCGATGGGAACGTTGATGTTCTGACTCGGCCGACCCATGCCGTTGGTGACCCGTCCGCGGTAGCGCAGCTCGAATTCCGGGAAGCGCAAGCTCACGCCCCACGTGGGGGACCATTCCACCCAGCTCGATCGCATCGCTTGCTGGGTGCCCGCGACGCGGTCGTTCTGCGTCAACCGGTAGCTCACCGAGCGCAGCGCGAGGCCGACCTGCACGCCAACCGTCTTCTCGAGCTGCGCCAGGGGCACCTCGCGGTTGACACCGAGACGCAGGACCACGTTCGAGAAGCGGAAGCGGTTCGTGACCGTGCGCGCGCCGGCGGCGAGGGTGTCGCCGATCGCCGTCACGGTGGGCGTCTGAGCCACGCCCCAGGTGGTGCTCCAGATCGGCTCGTAGAGGATATCCATCGCAAACGTCGCGGGGCCCCGGACCTTGGAAAAGCCCACGCCGAGATCGGCGGCTGTGGCGCGCCCTTCATCGCGCGGCAGCGTCACGACCTCGTTCGCCGAGACGTGCGGCTGTGACACGAGGTTCACTGTCCCGGACCAGCCGATCCTCCACCCCGCGGCGGCCAGCGGACGCTGATAGGCGAGGCGCAGGCCGGAGGTGATCGTCCGGTCGAGGGCGCGCTCGAGGCGCGGTGTTGACACGAACTGCTGCAGTCCCGGGTCCCAGACCTGATCGAGGTAGGTGACGTCCTCGGACATGCGGAACCGGTCATGCAGCAGCAGCGCCTCGAAGGATCGGTTCCCCGGCCAGTCCTTGAGAAGCCCCAGGCGCAGATCGAGGCCGTGGCCACTCTCGCTCATCGCCTGACGGCCGGGGAACAGCAGATCCGTTCCGTCGAGCGCGTGCAGGTGCGACCATTGCCCGCTCGCCCCGATCGACAGCCCGGCGCCGTTCAGGATCCGACCGAGCGATGCGAATGCGTACTGATTGCCGTGCGCGCCAAATTCGCTCGCGGTGCCTGGGCCGAAGGGCACGGGGATGGGACCGGGACCGGGAACGGGTGGCGGCCCGAATGCGAACTGTTGCGGCTGCCGGCTGCCGTCGACCTGCTGCACGGCGAGGGAGATTCCCCCGAACCAGCGCTGCACCCGTGCGAACGCGGCGAGCGGCAGGGTCGCGCCGTTGCCGGATTGCTGCGACGTGCTGTAGAGCGCCGGCGAGCCGAGCAACCGCGCCTGTCCCAGTCGCGCGCCCAACGCCGGGTTCGTGAACGGATCGAGCAACGAGTCGGGCAGAGCGATCGAGACACCGCCCATGCCGAGGTTGTTGGAGGGATAGACGAGGAACTGATCCCCCTGGGGCAGCGGGACCGTGCGAATCGGAATGACCTGGGCCGATCCGGCACGCCCGAGCATCAAGAGGAAGAACAGAACGGAGCAGCTGCGTTGGCCATCACGGCGCCTCGTCCACCTGGGACGGAGGGCGACGAGGCCGGAGGACATCATAGGGAGCCCCGACGGTTGAGGTCGTTACTGAATACCCACGCGACCGCCTCGCGGGTCACGCCCGGTCATGGTGCTGTCCGGAGGCTGTGAACCGTAGGGCAAGCCCCGGGGCCGCGCACTACCTTGGTGCTCCGTGACCTCCCGCGTCGCGGTTGTCCTGCATTTCGGGTTGTTCGCTCCGATCACCTATTCGGGGATCGCAGGGCAGACCAGCGTCCAGATCCCGCGGCTCGACGACGCCGGCGTGACGATCGATGGCAGTCTCGGTGAGCCGTCGTGGGCGCACGCCGCGACGTTGACCGGATTCTCCGAGTACACCCCGGTGGACGGGCGCCCCGCGGAGGACTCCACCGAAGTCCTGGTGTGGTACTCGCCGACGGCCATTTACTTCGGGATCCGCGCCTTCGAGACGCACGGCGCCGTCCACGCGACGCTCGCCGACCGCGATAAGATCGGCACCGACGACTACGTGCAGATCCTGCTCGACACCTTTGACGACCACCGCCAGGCGCTCGTCTTCGGCGCGAACCCGCTCGGCGTGCAGTCGGACGGCACGCTGACGGAAACGCAGGGCGGCTCGCGCGACACCGTCGACCGCTCCGCCGATTTCGTCTACCAGTCCAAGGGGCACGTCACCGACGCCGGGTACGAGATCGAGATTCGCATTCCCTTCAAGAGTCTCCGCTACCAGCAGGCCGATGCGCAGCAGTGGGGACTCAACATCGTGCGGCAAGTGCAGCACTCCGGGCATCAGCAGACGTGGACCGCGGCCCGGCGCGCGGCGACCTCCTTCCTCGCGCAGTCGGGGTTGCTCACCGGACTCTCCGACCTGCACCGCGACCTCGTGCTCGATCTCAATCCCGAGATGACGGCGAAGGTGGACGGGACGCCCGGCGCGGCAGGGTGGGCGTATGGCCAGGTCAGTCCGGTCGTCGGCGGAAACGTGCGCTGGGGCATCACGAACAACCTCACCCTGACGGGGACCGCACACCCCGACTTCTCCCAGGTCGAGGCGGACGCGAGCCAGCTCGTCTACGACCCGCGCCAGGCGTTGTTCTTCCCGGAGAAGCGACCGTTCTTCCTCGAGGGGTTGGGGCAGTTCTCGTCCCCCAATTCGCTCATCTACACGCGGCGCATCGTCCAGCCGGTGGCCGCCGCGAAGCTGACGGGGAAAGTGTCGGGGTTCGGAATTGGATTCTTGTCGGCGGTGGACGATCGGGCGTATTCCGCGAACGGGACGGACAATCCCGTCTATAACATTTTGCGCGCGCAGCGCGACTTGGGCGGGCAATCGACACTGGGTCTCGTCTACACCGACAAGATCGACGGATCGAACTACAACCGCGTCGCCGCGGTCGATACCCGCCTCGTCTTCGGCGGGGTCTACACGGCGCGGGCCCAGGTCGGCGAGAGCTTCACCCGGACCAGCGGCACGACGCGGGACGCGCCGCTCTGGGCCTGGAGCCTCAACCGGTCCGGCCGTCAGTTCGGTTTCACCTACTCCCTCGGGGGCATCGCGCCCGACTTCCGGGCGGCGAGCGGTTTCGTCTCACGCCCCGGCATCGCCACCTCCACGATCGATCACACCTTTACGCTCTACGGCCGCCCCGGCGCCGCGCTCGAGAGCTGGACCGGAGACATCTACCTGTATGGGCGATGGGACTACCCGCACCTGACGGCGGGACACATGCCCGACGATCAGCTCTTCCATATCAACTCGTCGTGGACCGTGCGTGGCTGGTCGCTGTACAGCGGCGTGTTCTTCGAATCCTTCCATTACGACTCGGCGTTGTACGCGGGCTACGCCCTGCAGCATACCGCCGGCGGCGTCACCGACACGCTGCCGTTCATCGGGACGGCACGCATCCCGAATTTCGATCTGATGTTCCAGGTGACGACGCCGGAGTTTCGCCGCCTCGACGCCAACCTGATGGTGCTCCCGGCCATCCAGGACGAAAATTTCTTCGAATGGTCGCCGGCCCGGATACTTCTGATCCAGGCCGGAGTCGACTGGCGGCCTTCCGACCGCATCCGCATCGGCGCGACGTACCTCCATCAGCAGTACTGGCGCAAGACCGACGGCAGCACGGTGGCGCGCGACCTGATTCCCCGCGTCAAAGTGGAGTACCAGGTCTCACGGCCCTTGTTCGTGCGCGTGGTGGGGCAGTATCAGGCGTCGTGGCAGGATTCGCTGCGCGACGACTCACGCAGCAACGATCCGATCCTGATCTTCAATCCCGCGACGGGGACCTACGAGCGCGCGGTGGCGCAATCAAGCAACACGATGCGCGTCGACTGGCTGCTCTCCTACACGCCCTCCCCTGGTACGGTGTTCTACCTCGGGTACGGCTCGAGCCTCGCCGAACCCGAGGCGTTCGCGTTTCGCAGCCTGCACCGCACCAGCGACGGCTTCTTCGCGAAAGTCAGCTACCTGTTCCGCATGTAGCGCCTCACAGCTTCGGCCACAACCAGCCGAACGTCCCGGCCGTCAACAACGCGTAGACCAGTCCGTCGATGATGGCCTTCACCGTCGCACTCCACGTCTGGCCGCGCCAAATGGAATCGATGGGCGCCCCGGCCGCGTACGCCAGGAAGGCCACCGTCCCGGCCACGCGAAACACCGCGAGGTAGGCGGCTCCCGCGCCCAACGTTCGACCGGTCACGTACGCGACGAACACACCGATCACGACGCTGTACACGAACCACTGCACCAGGTTCTTGCCCATCCCGGGGGCTCCGCTCTGGCGCAGGAAGAGCATCGCCACCGGACCCTTCTTGAACTTTTCGATGCCCTCCGGAGACCGCATCTCGGCCATCGACATGTGCGGGATGAGATACTGCCCCGGCGCGGCATTTCCTGCGCGAATCGCCGCGCCGACGGCGTCTTCGTTGGGGAGCTTCTGGTAATCGCCGCGGTGATACGTCAACACCATGTGCAAGAGCGAACTCGCCACGAACACGATCACCGCCGACAACAGGATCGGCAGCAGCAGCGCGGAGATGCCAACCATTGCGGGCTCCAGGTTTGGGACGGACCTCGGGCCGGAGAATCTGGAGCCTGGCGGTCGGAGTCGCTACGTGGCGCGGCGCGGCCGGGAGCCGCACGGGCTGGGTCGCCTTGTGGGAGTGTGACTTAGCGCGGTTGCGGTTGACTTCCTGAGACGGCTTGGGCATGCTTCGCTCGGCGGGCGGCAGGATGCCGCCCCCGTCACACCAACACAGTGAGGAGTGGCACCAGATGGCACGCATTACCGGTACCGTGAAGTGGTTCAACGACGCGAAGGGGTTCGGCTTCATCACCCCGGAGAATGGGGAAAAGGACTGCTTCGTCCACCACACGGCGATTCAGGCAGAGGGATTCAAGACGCTGGCCGAGGGTCAGCGCGTGGAGTTCGAAGTCGTGCAGGGACAGAAGGGCCCGGCGGCGCAGAACGTCGTCAAGCTCTAACCCCTGCCACACGCAAAACAAACGGCGCCGCCCGATGAGGACGGCGCCGTTTGCATGATGGGTCGAGTCGTCCGCCCGCTACGACCGCAACTGCATCCGCAT
>DASTHG010000133.1:0-10760 GCA_035718325.1 Gemmatimonadales bacterium
AGCGGCTGGCGGAGCTGGTGCCGGCGATCCGCCGGACGGCGGAGCTGGTGCAGGAGGTGGCGGCGGCGTCGCGCGAGCAGGCGAGCGGGGTGAGCCAGATCAACAAGGCGATGACGCAGGTGGACCAGGTGACGCAGCGGGTGGCGTCGGCCTCGGAGGAGCTGGCGAGCACGGCGGAGGAGTTGTCGTCGCAGGCCGAAGCGCTGCAGCGGCTCGTGGGCACCTTCCGCGTCACGCAGGCCGAGCGGAGGGCGGCATGATCGCACTCCGGTCAGCGAACGAGCCGGCGCCGCTCACGGCGCAGGAGTTCACGTTGTTTCAGCGCCTCATCCTGCGCGAGGCGGGAATCTTCCTGTCCGATGCGAAGACCGCACTGCTCGTCGGCCGGCTGATCCGGCGGGTGCGCGAGCTCGAGCTCCCGACGTTCGGGGCGTACTACGCGCGGATTGCGAGCGGGGACGGCGCCGAGCTGGTGCGACTGCTCGACGCCATCGCGACCAACGAGACGCACTTCTTCCGCGAGCCGAAGCAGTTCGAGCTGCTCGAGGACCGGGTGTGCAGCGAGTGGCTCGCGCAGGCGGCGTCGGGCGCGCGCGCGCGGCGGGTTCGGGTGTGGAGCGCCGCGTGCTCGACCGGCGAAGAGCCGTACTCGATCGCGATGGTGCTGCTCGACCGGCTGGGTGCGGACTGGGAGCTCGAGATCATGGCGAGCGATCTCTCGACCAAAGTGCTCGACCGCGCTGCCCAGGGTGTCTTCCCGCTGGCGCGGGCGGAGGAGATTCCCGAGCACTACCGGCGCCGCTTCATGCTGCGCGGCATCGGCCCCGAGGAAGGCAATTGCCGCGCGGGCAAGGCGGTGCGGGCGCGGGTGCGGTTCGAGCGCATCAACCTGCACGAAGACGAGTACCCGGTGACGGGGATGTTCGACGCGATCTTCTGCCGCAACGTCCTGATCTATTTCGATCCGCCGTCGCGGGCTCAGGTGATCGACCGGCTGACGCGCCGGCTCGTTCCCGGAGGCTACCTCTTTCTCGGGCACGCCGAGTCGGCCGCCCGCTCGAGCGTCGAGCTCAAGGCGGTGATGCCGGCGGTGTACCGGCGCCGCGCGCTCGTCGCGGCGGTCGCATGACCGGCACCCCCGTCCACGTGCTCGTGGTCGACGATTCGGCGGTGATGCGCGAATCGATGACGGCGCTGCTCACCTCGACCGGCGGGTTTTCGGTTGCGACGGCGCACGACCCGATCGTGGCGCGGCGCAAGATCGCCGCGCAGCGGCCCGACGTCATCGTGCTCGATCTCGCGATGCCGCAAGAGGACGGCCTCACGTTTCTGCGCGATCTCATGGGAACAGATCCGCTCCCGGTGGTGATCTGCTCCAGCCACAGCACACGGGGGTCGCGCGTGGCGCTCGAGGCGCTGCGCGAGGGCGCGGTCGACGTGGTGGCGAAGCCCCAGATGGGGATGCGCGACTTCGTGCAGGAGTCGTCGATCCAGCTGATCGACGCGATCCGCGCCGCGACGCGGGCACGGGTGCGGCGCGGGCGCCGTCACCCAGCGTCGCCGGCCCGTCCGGCCCAGCGACCGCTGCAGCCACTCGGTGAGCCGGTCGCGGGGAGCGGTGGTCTCGTGGCCATCGCCGCGTCCACCGGCGGGCCCCCCGCCCTGCACGACGTGCTCGGCGGCCTGACGCCCGACGTTCCTGGCGTCGTGGTCGTTCAGCACATGCCGGCCGGCTTCACCGCCGCGTTCGCCGAGCACCTGAACCAGACGTGCCAGATCGAGGTGAAGGAGGCAGCGACGGGTGATGTGGTGCGACGGGGGCGGGTGCTGATTGCCCCGGGCGATCATCACCTCGAAGTGCATCACGAGACCAGCGGCCTCACCGTGGAAGTGACGCGCGGACCGCTCATCTCCCGCCACCGACCGAGTGCCGACGTGCTGTTCCGGTCGGTGGCACGGGCGGTGGGTCCGGACGCCATGGGCGTGATCATTACGGGGATGGGCGACGACGGCGCTGCCGGCCTGCTGGAGATGCACCGCGCGGGCGCGGCAACGCTGGGACAGGATGAAGCGAGCTGTGTGGTGTTTGGCATGCCGCGCGAAGCCGCGGCGCGCGGGGCGGTCGACGAGCTGGTTCCCCTCGCGGGGTTGTCGGAAAAAATTCTCGAGTGGGCGAAAGCCGGAAGGGTTCCGGCGCTACGTACTCGTGCACAGGAAAGGATTGTGGAGGAGCGATGAGTTACAGCGTGTTGTTGTGTGACGACGCCATGTTCACCCGGGTGATGCTCACCGGGATCATCTCCGACGCCGGCTTCATGGTCGTCGGACAGGCCGAAAACGGCCACGAAGCGGTCGAGCAGTACGACCGCCTGCGCCCCGACATCGTCGTCCTCGATATCGTGATGCCCGACATGAGCGGATTGGATGCGGCGCGCGCCATCAAGAAGCTCGATCCCGAGGCATGCATCGTGATGTGCAGCGCGATGGGCCAGGAGAAGCTGATGGAAGAGGCTCTCGCCGCCGGAGCGCGCAGCTTCATCGTGAAACCGTTCACCCGCTCGCGGGTGCTCGAAGCGCTCGCGGACGCGGTGGGCTGATGGCCACGATCCACGAGTCGCTGCAACGCCTGCAGCTCGATGCCCTGCGGGAAGTGGCGAACATCGCGAGCGGGCACGCCGCCACGGCGCTGGGTCAGCTGACCGATCGCCGCATCATGATCACCGTGCCGGAGTTCGAGGCGGTCGCCATCGACGAGATCCCGGTCGTGCTCGGCTACACCGACGAGCCGGTGGTCGTCGTCGCCATGCACCTGCTGGGGGACATGACCGGGTCGCTCGTCTTCCTGATGCCGGAAGTGAATGCGCGACGGCTCTGCGCCATGCTGCTCGGCCGCGCGTTCGGTCCGGGCGCGAAGCTCGACGAGCTGGCGCAGTCGAGTGTGAAGGAAACGGGGAATATCCTCGCTGGAGCGTACGCCAGCGCGCTGAGCCAGATCCTGAGCGGCGTCGTCATGCTGTCGGTGCCGACCTTCGGCATCGAGCCGCCCGACCAGGTACTGGCCAAGCATCGCGCGTCCGGGGAGGCGGATGACATCGGCCTGTGCATCGAGACGCGGCTGACGATGGATGGGGAGGATGCGATGTTCGGCGGACATCTCGTCATGCTGCCGAACCAGGGAGCGTTGCGCTCGCTGCTCGACACCCTCAAGGTCTAGGTGGAGACGCCCCCACTCGGCCCTAGAAGTCCCGCCGAAACTCCCGGCACGATTCGCGAGCCTTTCTTGCCATCGAAACGCGCCTGTCGATGGCGGGGAGGAGGCGGCGTTTCGGCGGGCATCTCGTCATGCTGCCCAACCAGGGAGCGCTGCGTTCGCTGCTCAACACGCTGCGGGGTGTGATCGGACAGCCGTGGAAGATCGGCTAGCCCAACCTCGCGCTGGACCTCTAGCTCGAGCCGTTCGGCCTAGCTCCGGCCGAGGGTGGGCACAGCCGAGGCAATCAAGATTGACCGCGCGCGGTAACCCACAACGCCAAGACTGCCGTGGCGAGGTTGGTGCTCAGCAATTGCAGTGCATGGTGTAACGTGGCGATCGCAACGGCTGAGGGCAGTGCCACGCCAGACTCGCTCAACGCGAACGCGAGGACGGCCTCATAGACGCCAAGATTGGCAACCGAGATTGGGATCCCGATGCCGAGGTTGAGAACGCCCAGCGCCAACACGATCTGCGGAAGCGACAGCGGAAAACCGAAGGCCGCACACAATACGCCTAATGCGAGTGCCTCAGCCAGATACGCCCCCAGGCTCACGGAGAGACCGAACAGGAGCCTGACTGGATCCTTCAGCGCAGCCATCCCTCTCACGAGCTCGCGCCGCAGTGCGGTCATCTTCGCGAGCAACCGAGGAGGCGCCAATCTCAGTCCCAGGAGGGCGAGCCCCAACACCACGCCGGTCGCGGCTATTAGTCCGAGGCCGGGGAGTCTCGCCTCGGTTGCTGCCCGCATCAGCCTCGCCATGCCCAACGTGGCGCACAGCAAGACCAGCGATCCCACGTCCACAATCTTGTCGGCAAACAGCGCCCCGGTCACGGTCGCCACGCTGGTGGGTGTCGTGGCATTCCGGTTCACCAGAATGACTTTGGCCGCATCCCCGGCCCGCGCAGGGACAAGAATGTTGAACCATTGGCCTACCGCAAACGCGTACGTGGTCCTCAGCAAAGTCACGTGGACATCCCGGGGAATCAACACCCAGAGCCGTAACGCCTGGCAGCCGAACTGACAGAGACACAAGAGAAGGGCCAATGCGAGCGACGAGAATGGGACACGAGTCAGGTTCGTCCAGAGTTCTCGTGCTTGGTGCTGATGTTTGACCAACACTCCGACGACAAGGCACAGAATGGCGATGCTCACCAACAGAAACCGCTTGTCCGGTTTCCGAATGCCTCTGTTCAAGGCAGGAGTGCCGTTTCGATTAGAGGGGATGCCGACTACGAGAGATCAGCTGGGGCGGGAGGACTCGAACCTCCAACCTCCCGGTTAACAGCCGGGCGCTCCGCCATTGAGCTACACCCCAGAGACGAATGCAGAATGAAGAATGCAGAAATGCAGAATGCGGCGTCAATCCGCAATTCTGCATTCTGCATTCTTCATTTTGCGCTCATTCGTACGTGTCGATTTGCGCCCGCTGCAACTGCCCCGAGTAATCGACGTAGCACACCTTGGTCTCCGAGTAGAACTCGTAGACCTCCCACCCACCCTCGCGGTGCCCGTTTCCGGTCTGCTTCACCCCGCCGAACGGCAAGTGCGCCTCGGCACCGATCGTCGGCGCATTGACGTAGGTGATTCCGTTGTCGAGTTCGCCCATCGCCCGGAAAGCGGCGTTGACGTCGCGCGTGTAGAGCGCGCTCGACAGACCGTACTTCACGTCGTTGTTCACGCGAATCGCGTCGTCGAGTGACGCGACCTTGATCACCGACAGCACCGGCCCGAAAATCTCTTCCTGCTCCACCCGGTCCCCCGGTTTCACCCCGGCGAGGATGGTGGGCTGGAAGAACCAGCCCGCGTCGAGTCCAGTGCCGCTGGCTGGGGCACCGCCGATCACCACCGCCGCCCCTTCCTTCTTTCCGACTTCCACGTAGCCGGCCACCTTCGTGCGCGACTCTTCATGGATCAACGGCCCGACGTCGGTGCCGTCCGACAGGCCGGGGCCGAGGCGCAGCTTCTCCGCCCGCTCGGCGACCATTCGGACGAAACGGTCGTGGATCTTCTCGTGCAGCACGAGGCGGCTCGTCGCGGTGCAGCGCTGCCCCGTCGTCCCGAACGCGCCCCACAGCACTCCGTCGAGCGCCAGGTCGAGGTCGGCGTCGTCCATGACGAGCATGGCGTTCTTGCCGCCCATCTCGAGCGACAAGCGCTTGTGCATGCGGCCGCACGTCTCGCCGATCATCGCCCCCGTCGCCGTCGAGCCCGTAAACGAGATCACCGGAATGTCGGGGTGCTCGATGATCGCCTTGCCGACCTCATGCCCGTAGCCGTGCACCAGCTGCACGGTCTCGGGCGGCAGCCCCGCTTCCAGCAGCAGCTCGATCAGGAGGTGGGCGGTGTGCGGCACGTCCTCGGCGGGCTTGAAGATCACTGCGTTCCCGCACAGCAGCGCGGGAAACATCTTCCAGGTGGGAATGGCGAGCGGGAAGTTGAAGGGAGTGACGAGCCCCGCGATGCCGATCGGCCGGCGGTAGGTCATCGCCCACTTGTTGCGCAGCTCCGAGGGGACGACGTGCCCGAAAAGACGGCGCCCTTCGGTAGCTGCGTAGAACGCGGTATCGATCCCTTCCTGCACGTCGCCGCGCGTCTCGGCGAGGACCTTCCCCATCTCGCGCGTCATGGCGCGCGCGATCCGCTCTTTGTTCGCCACCAGCAGCTCGCCCACGCGCTGCAACACGGCCCCGCGGAGCGGCGCGGGCGTCCGGGACCACTGCGCGAAGCCGCGCTTCGCCGACTCCACCGCGCGGCGCACATCGTCCGGGCCGGAGCGCGGGAAGCAACCGATCAGGTCGTTCCAGTCGGCGGGGTTGCGGTTCTCGAAGTACGCGCCGGTTGCAGGCGCCACCCACTCGCCGCCGACGAAGTTCTTGAAATTGTCTGGCATTGGTCTCGTTGGGTATCGGCTATCGGCTATCAGCTATCAGCTATCAGCGATCAGCGATCAGCTAAGCTAACAGCAGATAGCTGATAGCTGATAGCGTTTTTCTCAGGGACAGAACCACGTCGCCGGGAGCTTCGCATACCCGAACCGCGGCAGCACCACCCCCGCCGTCAGCACGAGTCCCCAGATCACCAACAGCTGCGAAATGAGGTGCGCGGTTCCCATGCGCCGCTTCCATGACGACAAGCTGCTCCACACCCCGGCGACGACCACCGTGAGCACACCACCCAAATAGATGAAGAGCTTGAAGCCGCAGGTATGATCGTAGGGCCACAGCGGCATCCCGATGCCCAGCAGCAGGCCGAGGCCGACGCGCGCCCAGGTGCCGATGCGACCACCCCCCACGTCGGAGCTGCTGGCACCGGGACGTGCCGCGGGCTGGGCCCGCTTCGAGGCCTGCGCAGCCACCTGGTCCTCGCGATGAGACGGGAGCTGGTTCAACAGCCGGTCGACCTCGGCCAGCTCCTTGTCCCAGTCTCGCTCCTGGTTTTTCTGCACTCAGCTCTCCCGGGCCAAGTGGTACCGCTCGATCTTCTTGTAGAGGTTGCTGCGCGGCATCGCCAACGTACGCGCCGTTTCGGAAACGTTCCAGTCGTGTTCCTTGAGCTTGGCCAGGAGGTATGCCTTTTCGGCAACCTGCTTGAACTCTTCGAACGTCCCGGCGCGGAACAGGGCTCCCCCGACCGCAGCGTCCCCGGCCGCCACGGTGCGGCCCCCGTCGCCCACCAGCTTGTCGACATCGGCGTCCGTCACCGCCTCCCCCGTCGCAAGGATGAGGAGCCGCTCCACGGCATTACGCAGCTCGCGGATGTTCCCGGGCCAGTCGTGCACCGCGAGCCGCTTCAGCGCCGCCTCGTCGAACGACTTCGGCTTCAATCCAGCGCGGCCGGTCCCGGAAAGCTGATCGGTGAAGTGCTGCACCAGCTGGGGGATGTCAGCCCGGCGGGCGCGGAGTGGCGGCACCTCGATCGGCACGACGTTGAGGCGGTACAACAAGTCTTCGCGAAACCGCCCCGCCGCGATCTCCTGCTCCAGCGTCTTGTTGGTTGCCGCGATCACGCGCACGTCCACCTGCTGGGGCTTCCCCGAGCCGATCCGCGAGATGACCCCCTCCTGCAGCGCCCGCAGCACTTTGGCCTGGGCGTTGAGGCTCATGTCACCGATTTCGTCGAGGAACAGCGTGCCACCGTCGGCCAGCTCGAACTTCCCGGGGCGGTCGGCGATCGCGCCAGTGAAGCTCCCCTTGAGGTGGCCGAACAACTCGCTCTCGATCAGTTCCGCCGGGATCGCCGCGCAATTGACCTCGACGAACGGGCCCCGCTCCCGCTGGCTCAGCGCGTGAATGGCCCGCGCCACCAGCTCTTTGCCGGTTCCGTTCTCGCCGGTGATCAATACGCGGGCCGGCGTCGGCGCCACCTTCTCGATGCGCTCGATCACCGACTTGATCGCCTTGCTCGAGCCGACGATCTCGTACTGTGCCTCGACTTCCGCTCGCAGCCGTACGTTCTCTTCCGAGAGGTCGATGTGCCGCAACGTGTTGCGCAGCGTCAGCAGGATGCGATCGGTGTCGAGCGGCTTTTCCAGAAAGTCGTAGGCGCCGAGCTGCGTCGCATCGACGGCGGTCTGAATCGTCCCGTGGCCGGAGATCATGACGACCTGGGCATGGGGATCCTGCTCGCGCAGCCGCCGCAGCACTTCGAGCCCGTCCATCCCCTGCATCTTCACATCGAGGAATACGAGGTGGGGACGAAATTCCCCGTACGCCCGCACGGCGTCGATGCCGGAGGCGCACGTCTGCACCTCGAGGTCCTCGAATTCGAGAACCTGCTTCAGGGCTTCGCGCACGCCTTTCTCGTCGTCGACGACCAGGACGCGGCGACTCATGGATGGCGTTTCCGGTACAGCACGACACCGGCGGAGTGGATCGCGAGAGTGGCGATCGCGGGATCGACCTGCAGCGCCACGGAGCCGGTCGTATCGGCGCCCGCGGTCTGCCGCGCCAGCGCCTTCACCGCCGGTGCGGGAAACGGGAAACCGCGCAGCGAGATCGACTGCACGGTCCAGCGCGCCACCCCGGGCCGCGCGATACGCAGGGGACCGGCAATGCGGATCGGCTCACGCTCGGCGAGCAACCCGCGCAGCGGACCGAGCGCGTCCTGAGGAATCAGCTTCGTGTCGAGCCGGGCGTTCACGGCGATCGACCCTTCCGACAGCTCGATGCGCAGTGAATCGAACGTCTTCCGGACCGACCAATCGATCCCGTTGCCGACCAGCGACGCCATCTCGTTCGGCGTCAGCACCACGGAGTCGGGACCGCGCGCCGCGGCCAGCGAGGCGAGCTTGCGCTGCGCCGATGCCAGTGCGGTCGGCGTAGGCGCACCGATGCCGGAATCGGGAGACACCTTCGGCAGCGCGGTGTCGCGACGTCCCACCAGGCGATCGAACGCGCGGCCGATCGGCTGGCGATACCAGTACGCCGCGGCGACGCCCACGAGCAACAGGACGAAGACGAAGAGGCGCAACAGCCCCTTAAGACAACCGTTCACGATGTACCCTGTGATACACCGACCCGCCGCGGCGGAGCTCGCTCGAGACCAGGTCCACACCGTCCAGCACGGCGCTGGCACCGACGGTGAGCCCGTCGAGCAGCTCCGCCACTCCCGCCCAGTCGCCCGCGCGGGCGTCGCGCGCCGCCCGGCCCAGTGTCAGGTGCGGCCGGAATGGCCGGCCCTCGGGTGGAAATCCCAGCGGTGCACAGCTGCGCTCGACCCGGTCGGCCAGAATTTCGATCGCGGGATCGGGCTCGATCCCGGCCCACACCACGCGCGGGGCCCGCGCGTTCGGGAATGCCCCTGCCCCCCGCACCACCAGAGTGATCGTCTTCGTCCCCTGCGCGGCGGACGCCAACGCGCCGATGATCTCCGCCTGCCGCTCGGCGCTTACCTCGCCCAGAAACTTGAGCGTCAGATGCACATTCTCCGGCGGCACCCACTTCACCGGCAACGGCCGTTCGCGCAGCGGTGCGAACGCCTCCCACACTTCGCGCTGGACGGTCGGAGGGGGGGTGAGCGCGATGAACAACCTCACGCGTCTTTGGTGTCGAGCATGAGGCTGCCGCGGCGATAGCCGCGTGGGTCGATCTGCACCGACGCGAATCCCAGCGCCTGCAACTGGCTCGTCACCGCCTCGCGTCGCTCCTCGACCCAGCCGACCCACTCCGGATCCACTTCGACGGAAGCCGTCGTGCCGCGATGGCGCACCCGTACATTGCCCGTGACCCCAAGCCCGCGCAGGCATGCCTCCCCCGCTTCGACCTGCTGCAGGCGCTGTGGCGTGATGGCGATGCCGTATTGCACCCTGCTCGAGAGACAGGGCGCCGCAGGGGCGTCCCAGTTGGGGAGCCCCAGCGCCCGCGCCGCCGCCCGCACGTCCGCCTTCGTCAGACCTGCTTCTGCCAGGGGCGAGCGGATACCGGCCTGACGCCCCGCGGCATACCCTGGCCGGTGTTCGTGCAAATCGTCGGCGTTGGTGCCATCGCACACCACCCGAAAGCCCCGCTCGAGCGCGAGGGCACCGAGATGCGTCCACAGCTCGGACTTGCAGTAAAAGCAGCGATTGGTGGGGTTGGCGAGGTAGGCGGGGTTCGTGAGCTCATGGGTGTCGAGAGCGACGAGGGGCAGATCGAAGCGGGCGGCGATCCCCTCCGCGGCCGCTCGCTGCTCCTCCGGATACGACGCGCTGCGCCCGATGACGGCCAGCACCGACTCCCGCCCGAGGGCCGTTCGCGCCGCAACGGCGACGAGGGTGGAGTCGACGCCGCCTGAGTACCCGACCAGCACGGATTGAAAGGGACGGATCGTGGCGATGAGACCTTCGAGGACCTGCATGGCGGCAAACTAGCCAAGGCGGGTGTCCTAACTCAAGGACAGTTTGCTTACAAGAATCGGATGGTTCGTTCGCCGGAAACCTCTTAGACTACGCACTTGTTAGGTCTACATCGACCCACATCGACGAAACGTCCGACTTGAGCGGCATAAGAGGACTAAATGGCAACCAAACCCGCTTTCGACGCCATTGATCGTCGTATTCTCGGTCTGCTCGCCACCGACGGTCGCTCGAGCTACCAGTCGGTCGCCGATTCGGTCGGCCTTTCCCGTCCCGCGGTGATGGAACGCGTCAAGCGACTCGAGGAGTCGGGCTACATCACGGGCTATGGCGCGCATCTCGACCGTAAGAAGCTCGGCTACCCTGTCACGGCGTTCGTCTCGGTGCGCTACGGCAATCCGACGTACGTTGTCGATGAGCCACGCATCCGCCAGATGGCGAAACACCCCGGCGTCATCGAGTGCCATCACGTCGCTGGTGAGGATTGCTACATCCTCAAGGTCGTGGCGCCCGACCTCGAGGGCGTGCAGGGAATCTTGCGCACCCTCACCGAGGGTCAGAAGTCGATCAACACTCGCACCACGATCGTGCTTGGCACGGTGTTCGAAAAGCCAGGGCTCCAGCCCGCGGAGCTCGACTGATGGCCGGCCTGCGCGGCAAGGCACTGGTCGCCT
>DASTHG010000134.1:0-15408 GCA_035718325.1 Gemmatimonadales bacterium
TGAGGTCATGCGCGTGTCCCGGCGACGAGCCTCCCTTGGGCTCGTACCCCTCTTTGCCCTGCTGGCGGGCACCGCCACGGCCCAGGCCCGCCGCGACGCGCAACACGTCCCCGTCATCCTCACCCTCTCCGGCGGCGTCTCCCTCGGCTCCTACGAAGCCGGCGTCAACTGGGGCCTCGTCGAAGTCTTCAAGCAGACCCGCAGAGACTCGCTGCGGAAAGCCTGGAACCTGCCTGAATATCAGCTCAGCACCGCCGCCGGTGCTTCCGCCGGCAACATCAACGGCTTCCTCGCGGCCATCGAATGGTGCCGAACCACACAGCCGGTGCCTCCCGATTCGAGCCTCTTCTGGAAGATCTGGACACGCACCGGCTTCGACCAGCTCTTCCCGCTCGTACGCTACGACCAGGAAGACACGACGCGGGCGCTGTTCTCGCGCCGCTACTTCCACAAGGTACTGTTCGACACCATCGCCGCCGCGATGCGCAACCTGCCGCCCTCGGCTCCGCCCGGCTGCTCCGTTCCCATCGGGGTCACGATCACCCGCGTCGCCCCCGACACGATCCCGATCTCGTCCGGCATCCGCGCCCTGACGCAACGCTACGCAGCGACGGTTACGCTCGCGCGCCACGGCGATTCACTGGCTTTTCTCGCGCCTCCCATTGAACTGCGCGACAACGGCAAACTCGGCGCCCTCGTCCTGCTCCCCGATTGCAACGACGTCGTCCCCACGCGCCACGTCTTTCCGTTGGTAGAGGCGTCGTCCGCATTCCCTGGCGCGTTCGCTCCGGTGCAGCTGCAATTCCAGGACGAGCCCCACTCCGATTGCGCGGGCGAACACCACGACTCGGCGCTGTTCTCGGACGGCGGCCTGTTCGACAACAACCCGATCGACCTCGCCGCCGGGCTCTACAACGAAGCGGTGTGGAAACGTTCCGACCGGGCCGACAGCTCCGCGATCATGATCTTCATCGATCCCGACGCATCGCGCGGCCGACTCGCTCAAGTCACGCGCGCCCGCGCCGATTCCAATCCGCCCCCGGCCACGGGCGGCATCGCGGCGCTGCTCGACCTCTTCGCCGGCGCCGTCCCCGCGGCGCGGCAGTACGAGGCACAGTCGTTCGCGCGCCTGCTCGCCCGCGCGCCCAACGTCTTCGCCCGCCAGAACATCAAGATCACCGACCGGCGCTTCGCCCTGGTCGGCGAGCAGCTCGGCAATTTCGCCGCGTTCCTGGGCAAGCCGTTCCGCGAATACGACTTCTACGTCGGCGTCTACGACGCCCTGGCGTTCTTCGCCGCGGAGGCGTGTCCCGCGACCACGGACTCGACCTGTGTCGCACGCCGGCTCAAGACCCTGATCGACACACGCGATCTGAATTACGGCGACACTGATTCGCTCCCTCGCCGGCTGCTGCGGGCCCTGTACGTGGCCGAGTACCCGGGCAGCCCTCCGGTTCCCACGACCCCACTCGCCACCGGCCAGCCGCCACACGCCACGTTGCTGCTCGGACTCCTGCACGCGAACCTTCCCGTCGCCGACTCGGTGTTCGACGACTCGCGCTGCAAGGAGGGCGACTTGATCGTCATCACCCTGTGTCACAATGGCCTGCGCGACATGTTGACGCGCTTTGCGAGCGGCCCCGTGCTCGCCGCCCTCGACAGCCTGGCCGACCCGCGGGCGCTCTGTTACCCCGGGGACTGGCTCTACTCGCCGGTGCTGTGTGAGGGCGACCAGGACTTCGTCGCCTTCGTGCGCCAGCCAGACCGTTTCCTGGCCGACAAGATGGGCCTGTTGCTGCACCAGCTGTGGCATGTGGAGCGGGCGCGCAAGACAGCCGGCGAGAAGGATTGGACCGGCCTCGCTACACTCTCCGAGGTCGTGTTCCAGTCGGGCACCGCGTATCGCTATCGCCGCGGCTTCGAGCCCAACACCTCCTCCGTGCCCCACGGCACCGGCATCAGCGGCTTCGCCTCCTTCGTGCCGAACTATGTGAGCACGAACATCAACGCCCAGGGTCTCGAATTCGGCTACCGCCCCACCTGGCACCTGAGCAACACACTCGCCTTCACGCTCAACTACGTCCCGCTGCATCTGATCCAGAACACGCCGAGTTATCGCGATCGCTAGTACTGGGCGGCGGGGCCGGTGCTGCACTGGAAGGAGTCGAGCCCGGCGTTCTCCGGATTCGAGACCGGCGTCGAGGTACTCGCCCGCTGGAAGCGGCCGCCGTTCGGCACCGATGCGGGACGCGTGTTCGCGTTCCCGGTCACGTTCTACCTGCTGGCCGACAAGGTGGGCCTGTTGCTGCACCAGCTGTGGCATGTGGAGCGGGCGCGCAAGACAGCCGGCGAGAAAGATTGGACCGGCCTCGCTACACTCTCCGAGGTCGTGTTCCAGTCGGGCACCGCGTATCGCTATCGCCGCGGCTTCGAGCCCAACACCTCCTCCGTGCCCCACGGCTCGGGCATCAGCGGCTTCGCCTCCTTCGTGCCGAACTACGTGAGCACAAACATCAACGCCCAGGGCCTCGAATTCGGCTACCGCCCCACCTGGCACCTGAGCAACACACTCGCCTTCACGCTCAACTACGTCCCGCTGCATCTGATCCAGAACACCCCGAGTTATCGCGACCGCTATTACTGGGCGGCGGGACCGGTGCTGCACTGGAAGGAATCGAGCCCGGCGTTCTCCGGGTTCGAGACGGGCGTCGAGGTGCTCGCCCGCTGGAAGCGGCCGCCGTTCGGCACCGATGCGGGACGCGTGTTCGCGTTCCCGGTCACGTTCTACCTGCTGGCCGACAAGTTGCGGATCAACGTGCGGCTAATGCCGGGGAACAAGACCGCGGTCAACGACGGCGGAGAAGTTGCGGTGAGCGTGGGACTCGCGGATCTCAACGGTTTGATCTATTGGATGTTCAGAAAGTAGAACTGCGTGAATTGTGAACAGTAAACGGTGAGCGGTAAAAGCGATTCATCACGCGCGAATTAGATGATGCGCCAGGCACTGCGTTCGCTATTCTGGTACCGTGCGCGATCACAAGAGCATCATGGCGTGGCAGGAGGCAAACAACGTCGTCCAAGCTGTCTTGCAGGGTTCGCGAAGCTGGTGGCGACCCTATGCGGCCGCCGTATTCTCACAACTGCAACGGGCATCGCTGTCAGTTCAGCTGAATATCGCGGAGGGCTATGCCCTGATGTCGCCACGACGGTTCCGGTACCACCTCAAGGTCGCCTACGGGTCGGCCATAGAGACTCATGAACTGTTGGAAATACTCTCTCGAAACAATCTCCTGCCGAGTGAACTCTGCAACGAAGCAATCGAGTGTTGTTTACGCTCTCAACGGTTGCTCATGGGCTTGATCAAGCGGTATTCCAAACCGCAAGAGCGTAAACGGTAAGCGGACTTGCGGTTGAAGTTACCGCTCACTGTTCACCGTTCACCGCTCACGCCCTTGGGAAGTTTCGTGGCGTATGTGCAGCATCCCGCGCCCGGCGCGAGGTCTAGCTAATCGCCGGTTTCTAGGCCATATCTCTGCGCCGGTTCGATCATCCAGAAAACTATGAAGGAGTAGCAGCGTGCTTTTGCGACGCACGTGCGCCATCGGAAGCTGGCTGGCGTTCGCCACGTCCAGCCTCGTGGCCCAAGGAACGCCCGCGCGGCCCGCCTGTGATTCGGGGCTGGTGCAGCTCGCGGCCCCGGTCAACGGTTACCAGGCCCGTGGCGATCGCTGCGAGGGTGTGTATGCCCGCCAGGTAGCCGGCACCACCATGTTCCTCTCGTCGTTCACCGAGACGTTCGAGAAGTACGATCTCGATTCGGACGACCCGCTGGTCATTCACTGGACCGCACGCTCCGACTCCGGGGTGCAGCTCCGCGCCGAAACCATCAAGGCGGGACGCTACTACCGGATGGACACGCGCGCGGACCCGCGCGACTCGGTGTATCGCTGGCCCAACCGCATTCTGAGCTCCGAGCGGCTCGGCAAGAGCGATCTCGGAGTGCTGGGATGGACCCGGATTACCGTAGGCGGCCGGCGCCGCGTCGCGTACGTCCCGGTCGCGATCACGCAGAAGGGCGCCGCCAGCTCCTGTGGCCCGTTGCAGCTCGCGTTTTCGACGGAGACGCGGCTCACCGAGGTGCTGGTGAGCCTGTCGCTCGTGGACTCGACCGGCGCCGTGCTGCACGTCATCAAGAACGACTCGGCGCTGAACCGCGGATTCTATCCCGCCGGGTCTCCCGTCCTCGTTTCGTTGAAGCGCTCCGACCTCGCCAAGCCGGGACTCTATTCGCTGAAAATCTCGGCGACGCTGAGCCCGCGCGGAAACTACTCGCACGAGTACCTGCTGCTCATTCCGGCTGCCGTTGAATGCCCCAAGTGATCAGGGCATGCCCTTCGTGCAGCCGCGAAGTCCCCGCTGACGCCCTGGTCTGCCCGCATTGCGGGTCAGACCTGCCTACCTCCCTCATCGGCGCCGCAGTCGCCGGCGGCGCGGCCAAGACGCAGACGGAGAGTGAACCCGACGCGCTGCGCGAGCGGCTGCAGGCGGCGCTGGGTGCCGGGTTCGAGCTCGGCGCGCGGCTCGGCGAAGGAGGCTTCGGCGTCGTCTACCGCGCGCGTGACGTGCGGCTGCGCCGCGACGTCGCCGTCAAGCTGCTGCGCCGCGAGCTCGTCACCGCGCCCGGCTTCGTGGAGCGGTTCGAGCGGGAGGCGCAGGCGCTCGCGGCGCTGCGCCACCCCAACATCGTGCCGGTCTATTCGATCGGCGACCAGGACGACCTGATGTACCTCGTGATGCCGTTCGTCTCCGGCGTCACCCTCACCGACTATCTGCGCGAGCACGGCCGCCTCACCCTCGAGGAGGCGCAGGACATCCTGCGCGCGGTCGGCGGCGCGCTTGCGGCCGCGCACGCCGTCGGGCTCGTGCATCGCGACATCAAGCCCGACAACATCATGCTCGAGGGCGGGCAACGGCTTCCGCTGCTGATGGATTTCGGGATCGCCAAGACCGGACAGACGGGAGCCGGGCCGAGCGGTCCCGGCCTCACCGCCACGGGCATGGTGATGGGGACGCCGTACTACATGAGCCCCGAGCAGGCCACCGCCGACCCAGCGGTCGACGCCCGCTCGGACATTTACTCCCTCGGCGTCCTCGCCTATCAGCTGTTCACGGGACAACTGCCGTTCACCGGTGATTCGATCTACGCCGTGTTGAGCCAGCACCTCACCACTCCTGTCCCCGAAGCGCGCACGCTGCGGCCGGAGATTCCGCCGCGCATTTCGGCAGCGGTGCATCGGGCGATGGCGAAGAAGCCGGCGGAGCGATTTCAGCACATCGAGGAATTCCTCGATGCGCTCGGAGGTCGTGGGCCAGCACCGCGGCGGCGGGTGGCGCCGGGGACCCGCACGCTGCTCGCAGCGGCGAACCTCGTCCTGCTGCTTGCGCTGGGCGCGGTCGTGTGGTCGAAAGGCTCGGTACGCGTGACGCGCGCACCGGTCCACGCCGACCTGCGCACCGAGGGAGTCTGGCTGCGCACCGGGAGCAAAGTGACGCCATGGCAGAGCGCCCTGACTCTTTCATCCCTCGGGCTCGACGGGCTCCAGGAAGTCTCGCTTCCCGCGGTCGGCAAGAAGCCGGCGCACACCGACTCGACGGCGACGCTGCATCTCAAAGCGGTTGACAGCGGCAGCATCAGCATCGACCCGATCAACCTCCCGCCGAAGAGCCTGATCGCGCTCAAGCCCACGGGGATCCTCGGGGGCGTGCAGTTGACGATCGGTGACACGGTGCCCGCTCTTCCGGTCACGGTGAGCGGCCGCATGGTCGTCAACCTGGCCGATCAGCCGGTGGACACGATCCCCTTTCACATCGATCAGGTTCAGCTCGCAGCCACGCGCGGGCCGCTCACCTTCGATCTCGGCTTCCCCACTGCTGCGGTCGCGCGCCCCCTGGTGCCGCTCGACGTCATCGGCGTGAGCTTCGGAGAGATCACCCACATCCGCAACGAGGATGGGCAGGACACCGACGAGTGGGTGTCGACGATCGACAGCGGCAGTGTCGCTGTCACGAGCGGCGGCGGGTCGGTGCACATGTTGAAGAAGGGCGATACGCTGCAGCTGCACGGCTTTCAGGGCACGGTCTCCGATATCGCGGTCGACTCCCAGGCCGTGGCCCTCAGCCTCGAGGGCAGCGTCGATTCGCTCCCCGCGTCGCTCGGCGCGTTCCCCACGAAACTCCAGGTCTTCTGGTCCGCCCACACGGCCGCCGCCGCCGCGGCCGGTCTCGTCTATCTCGCGCTGCTCGGCATGGTCGTCTTCTACTGGAAGAAGGGCACATGATGAGAGTCGCCGTCGGCATCACGATCCTGATCACCACTTCCGTCCCCCTCGTGGGACAGCGCCCGTCGCCCATGCCGCTGCAGGCGAAGAACCTGGTGGTTCAGGTCGTCGCCACGGGCGGAGACGAAGACGAGGTCGGCGCCGGGGTCGTGGTCGGGGTGACGGCTCAGAACCGCGTCATCATCGCGACCGCGGCACACGTCGTCCGCACCGCGGCACAGGGTGCCAAGGTCAAAGTGGTGTTTCAGTTCGCCCGCAACGATACGATCGAGGCTCACGTCGATCAGACGGACAAGGACCTCGACCTGGCAGTCTTGAGTCTCACGCGTGCCGGAAGCAGTGCCGCGCAGTTCGTGTTCGACCGCGCCGGAGACCCTCAGGCGTTAGAGCCCGGGGCGCTCGTCGTGCCGGTGGGGTGCCCCGAACGCGTCTGCTGGGAGCCGCCGGTGAGCGGAGACCGTGTCATCAGCGCCAGCGCTCGCCGCGTGCGTTTCGAGTCCTTCTTCGTGAGCCCGGGCAGCTCGGGCGGCGCGCTGTTCAATCGGGAATGGGAAGTAGTGGGTCTCGTCACCGAAAAAAACAGCCAGGACGGCGTAGCGCTCGGGATTCTTGAAGTGGCGGCTCGGATGAAGCAGTGGGGCTACACGATCCAACTGCGGCCCACGACAATCCCGCGCGCCGGATATCGCACACGCATCAGTCTCGTCGGCCTGGCGCCGTCGACTGGCGCCATGATCGAATCAGGCCGCTGGCCGAGTGGCTGCGTTGCCGTGCTGTTCCGGGGGCAGGAGCGGATCGGCTGGCACGTCACGGCGCTGCGGCTCGCGCCGGCGGACTTGAAGGTGACCGGAGGGATGGTGGGATCGAGCGTTGCGTTGCGATCGGGGCGCTTCGGGTTCGCCCCGTTCGTGGAGGTCGGAGCGGCACGCGTGGCGGGACGCTTCCAGGCGGGGAGCTACACCGTCCAGTCGGGGACCGGTACGACTCAGGTGCCGATCTGGCGTACCACGACCAACGACGTGATCGGCTTCGGCGCCGGAGCGGACATCGAGTTCCTCGTTGCGCCGCACGTCGCGCTCTCGGGCGTGCTGGGACACTGGGATTTCCGTACCGACTCGCAGCTCAAATCGATTCCCAAGTTCTTTGCCGGCGCCGGCTTCAAGTATGCGTTCTAGGAGTTACCTGAAGGCCGGTGTCACGCTGTTCTCGTGCTTGCTCCTCGCCACCTGTACCAACGAGCTCGAGCCCACGGGCGTCGTGACCGTCGCCCTCACCAAGGGCGCGTCCTGGCCGGACACCCTCGTGACCCTGGAAATCGCCACGCTCGCCGTGACCGCCACCGGTCCCAATCAGCAGGCGATCAGCGGAGTGACGCTCGACTGGTCCTCGAGCGATTCCTCCGTCGTCACGGTGACGGGCCAGGCCAACTCCCTGCGCGCCACAGTCGATAGCCGCAGTCCGGGAACGGCCACGATCGCGGTGCGGGTCAACCAGACGGGCTTCGCTCCGGTTCAGCTCGAGGCGCAGGTCGTCGTCCGCAATCGCAGCGCCGATACGGTTTTCTCCGTGGGTGACGTCGATACGATCGGCCTAGCGTTGCAGCGGGTCGACCCGAGCATCCTCCAGGGCGCCGCCTTCACCTGGAGCTCGAGCGATCCCTCCGTTCTCGGGGTTTCGCCCGCGGGTCCGAATTCCGACAGCGCCGTGATCAGCGGGCGCATCAGCGGCACAGCGCAAGTCCTCGTAACGGTGCAGAACCAGGCGGGTCACGCGGAGTTTCAGCTGCCGCTGCACGTCAATCCGCTCCAGATCGTCGAGCAGCCGGCGTGGTCCCCGCTCATCACCCTGAACGACACGGCAACATTCGCAGTCCAGGTGCAGGACGTGCTTGGTCGTCCGAAAACCGCGTTCAAGGTGCAGTGGCACTCCACCAACGAGTCGGCGTTCACGGTGGACTCGCTGGGTTTCGTCTTCGCCAAGAGCCGAGGCGGCGGTGAAGTCGTGGCCACGGTGGGTGCAGCGCCGTTCGAGGTCACCGAGCATCGCGCGCCGCTCCAGGTGGTGCAGAAGTGGCGCACCGTGAGCGCCGGAGCAGGCCACACCTGTGCGATCGCCGCGCTCGACGGCACGGGATATTGCTGGGGCAGCAACAGCAGCGGTCAGTTGGGCGCCGGGCTCACGGGCGCCGCGCTCCCGCAGTCATCGCGCCCGCTCGCAGTGGCGACGTCGCACCGGTTCAATGAGTTGCAGGCCGGCGACGAACACACCTGCGGGGAAGAAGCGCAGGTCAACCTCTTCTGCTGGGGCTCGCGTGCGCGTGGTGCACTGGGCGACGGCCGGTGCGCGAATGCGGAGGGCAGCTGCGGGGCGTTCACCGAATCTGAAATCCCGGTGACGATCGTCAGCGAGGGCAATCTCGACACGGCACAGCTGCGGATCGAGCAATTGCTGGTCGGCGGCACGTTCACCTGTATTCTCGCCCGCGCGCGATTCGGGTTCATCAACCGTGTCCGGCGGCTGCGGTGCTGGGGAGCCCAGGCGGTCTTCGACGGCGCCAGCCTCGCGTTTGACTCCAGCGCCGCTACGGCAATTCCGATCCCACCGTCCCCGTTCGCCGACCAGACCACTGATTACGTCGAGGCCGCGGCTGGGGGCCAGCATGTGTGCAACCGGCCTTCGGTCTTGTACCTCAGTTTCCAAGTGACGTGCATGGGGATGAATTTCAACGGAGAGTTGGGCTACGGGCCGGCCGACGCGGCCACCTCCTGGAGCCCGGTCTACCACCATCCCGATGGTTTCAAGTTGCCGGTTGGCTTCTCGGACACGTCGGGCGATGCGATTGGTGAGGGCATTCCTGTCTCCGGAATCGCGGCGGGCCATGAGCACGTTTGCGCGTTCGACGCCGCCGGTGCGGTGTTGTGCTGGGGGAATAACGACAACGGTCAGTTGGGAGTCGCCGTTCCGCTCAATGGGCACTGGTACCCGAGACGAGCGGCTGTCCCCGTGACCCTGGTGTCGCTGACGGCCGGCGGCGCACACACCTGCGGCCTGACCGCCGCCGGAGCCGCCTGGTGCTGGGGCTCCAACGCGAATGGCCAACTGGGCAACGGCACCATCGGGGGCATGAATAGCGTCGCGGCGCCCGTCACGGGCGGCCGCACGTTCGTGGCGCTGAGCGCCGGCGGCTCGCACACCTGCGGCGTCACGGCCGCCGGCGCGATCTACTGCTGGGGCGCGAACGCGTCCGGGCAGCTCGGCGACGGCACACTGACCGACCAACCGGCGCCGGTTCGAGTCATCGAAGCCGCGCAATAGGACAACGTGATGACCCGGAAACGCTGGATGCTCCCGCTTCTGGCGGGCGTGCTCTTCAACCACTGCACCAACGAGCTCGCGCCGTCGTCGACCATCACCGTCACGCTGGCGGAGGCGGCACCCTGGCCGGATACGCTGGGGACGGGTGAGATCGCCACCGTGCTGGCGAGCGTAAAGGCCGCGGACGGCGCCGACATCGTCGGCGTGAATCTCGAATGGAGCTCGTCGGACTCGGCCGTAGTGCAGGTGACGAGTCCCGACACCGGCCGGCAGGCCATCATTTCGACGCATGGCATCGGCAGCGCGACGATCAGCGCGCGCCTCAGCCAGACGGGCTTCACTCCGACCGAGCTGCGCGTGCCGGTCGTCGTCCGGCAGGGAACGTGGCCCGCGCTCTTGACCGTCGGCACCGAAGACACCGTCGCCGTCGTACTGTCACGCGCCGATCCGGCCGTACTCGGACCGGTGAGCTACGCCTGGCAGTCGAACGATCCCGCTGTGCTGCAAGCGAGCGCCGTGGCCGCGGACTCGTCCCGCGCACTGTTCACTGCCCGGTCCAGCGGAGCTGTCGGAGTGACGGTGACCCTGACCGGCCAGCGCATCGGGCACGTGACGTTCCAGCAGGGGCTCAACGTCGGCAACGTCCAGATCATCGCGCAGCCGGCGTGGCCGGCGTTGATCCCGGTCACCGGGACCGCCCAGCTGGTGGTGGCGGTGAAAGATGCGGCGGGCAATCCCCTGCCCGGCGCGAAAGTTCACTGGGGCTCGACAAACCTGTCGGCCTTCAGCGTTGACTCCACAGGAGCGGTATTGGCGCTCAGCCGTGGCACCGGGGAAGTGGTCGCCAGCGTCGGCGTGCCGCCATTCCAGATCGCGGAGCTGCGCGCGCCGCTCGTGGTGGTGGAGCTCTGGGGGAAGGCGAGCGCCGGAGACGCGCACACCTGCGCTGTCACGGCGACGGACGGCACCGGGTATTGCTGGGGCAATAATGGATCGGGTCAACTCGGACTGGCGGTGGACGCATCACCGTTCAAGACGCGTCCGGCGAGAATTGTCACCTTCCATAAGTTCACCGACATCCAGGCCGGCGCCTCTCACAGCTGCGGCAGCGAAGGCGTGGACAATCTGTTGTGCTGGGGATTGCGGGATCACGCGCAGCTTGGCGACGGCCTCTGCCCGATCGACGCCAGTGATTTCAGCATTATCTGTGCGCCGTTTTCCGCTGTTCCGGTGACGATCGTCGATGCAGGAATCCTGAATGGCGAGAAGGTGGCCGTGAACCAGTTTGCCACCGGGGGAACGCTCACCTGCATGGTGAACGGTCTCCACATCCGCTCCAGCACACTGGATCCCATCGGCATATGCTGGGGCAATCGCAACGGCCCCATGGGAAACCCGTTACCGCAATTCGATTCCACGGCCGCCCTGGCTCAAGCCGAACCGATTGTGTACGAAACACAAGTGATCGCCGCGGGCGGCTCTCAGGCGTGCATCTACGGACGCGGCTTCTCAGGGACGTTCGAGGTGATGTGCGCCGGCCTGAACGACGCCGGACAACTGGGGGATGGGACCACGACCGATCGCAGTACATGGAGTGACGTCCTGCGCTTTGACGCTCCCATCCGCGGTATGCCGCAGGGGCTCTCCCCCGGCGCCAGCGTCGGGAGGAAGCACGCCTGTGCGTTGCAGGGGGGGACCGTATGGTGTTGGGGATCCAATGCGAGTGGCCAGCTGGGCGCGAGCGCGGCGAACACCTGCGGGCCCTCCAACGACCTTCCGGCTGCCATACCCTGCAGCCTGTTCGCCATTCCTGTACAACTGCCGGCGACTGTGGTTTCGGTCTCAGCCGGCGGCGATCATACCTGTGCGCTCACCGCCGCCGGCGACGCCTGGTGCTGGGGCGACAATTCCCACGGCCAGCTCGGCATAGACACCATTGGAGGAAGCAGCCAGACTCCGGCGCTCGTGGTGAACGGCCTCAAGTTCGCCTCCATCAGCGCAGGGGGAGCCCACACCTGCGGCGTCACGCTCGACCACGTGATCTATTGCTGGGGAGCTAACGGGAGTGGGCAACTCGGCGACGGCACCCAAACCGACCGGGACGGGCCAACGCGGGTGGCGGAGTCGCCGCAATAACCACCCCAAAAAACGGGACATACACTACTAGACTATAGACGTGCAGCGGCGAATAGAAGATAGTGAATGGGGTACTACCTGAGCCCCTGAACTGTTCACCACTGCACGCCTGTACGTCTAGAATTGCAGTTCCTGATTTCTCTCATCTGTCCACCTGCGCACTCGTTGGAAGTCTACATCGCCCCATTGCGCAGCAGCTGCACGTACACCCGCACCACGTTGACGTAGTCCCCCACGCCGATCCGCTCGTCGGTCCCGTGGATGCGTCGCAGATCGTCATTGCCGATCGTGGCGCCGACGAAGCGCAGCACGTTGGGCGTGAGCGTCGTGTAGTGCCGCGAGTCGGTGCCCGCCACGACGAGCCACGGCGTCACCACCACCCCGGGAATGGTCTGCCGGATCGTGCGCGCCAATAACTGGAACGGCTCCCCGTCCACGCGCGTGACGGGCGACGGCTCGGCGACGGCGGTCTGGTAGGGATTGACGCTGATCCGCGCATCGTGCACCACGTCGCGCACGTGGTCGAGGACACTCCCGACGCTGTCCCCCGGGAGGATACGGAAATTGACGAGCGCTCGCGCCGAGGACGGCAGCACGTTCTCCTTCACCCCAGCCTGGAATACCGTTGGGGCCGTCGTCGTGCGGAGCAGGGCGTTGCCATACGGCGTGCGCCCGAAGCGGCTCGCGAGCAGCCCGCCGAACAGCCAGCGATTCGCGACCACGAGCCGCTGCCCGAAAGGCAGCTGCGGACCGATGTAGTCGAACATCTCGGCAGTGGGGCCACGGATCGCGCGCGGCAGCTCGTGCTGCTCGAGCCGCGCGATCCCCGCCGCCAGGATGCCGACCGCCGTCTCACCCGGCGGCATCGACGAGTGCCCCCCGGCTGCCTGCACCGTGAGCTCGGCGGTGAGATACCCCTTCTCGGCGATTCCGACGAGCGCCACGGGCAGCGACACCCCCGGGAGCAGCCCAGTGGCGAGGACGCCGCCCTCGTCCAGCACGAACTCAGGCTGAATGTGGCGCGACGCCAGCAGCGCGGCGATGCGCTTCGCCCCGCGCCGGCCACCCACCTCTTCGTCGAAGCCGAAGGCGAGGTACACCGTGCGACGCGGCTTCGCCCCGCCGGCGAGGAGGTGCTCCACGGCTTCCAGAGTGCCGAGGAGGCTGCCCTTGTCGTCGAGCGCGCCGCGCCCCCAGACGTACCCGTTGGCGATGACTCCCCCGAATGGGGGCTCGGTCCACTTCTGCTCCGTCCCCGCCTCGATCGGCACGACGTCCTGATGTGCGAGCAGGACTATCGGTGCCAGCGACGCATCGGTTCCGGGCCACGTGTAGAGGAGGCCGTAGCCGTTCACCACCTCACGCGCCAGCGTCGCGTGGACCTTGGGAAAAGAATCCTGGAGATAGCGTTGGAACCCCTCGAACACCGGGCCGTCGAACGCGTTCGAGTCCTGGTTCGAGATCGTCGCGAACGTGAGCGCGCCCGCGAGTCGCCCGGCCAGCGCCAGAGAATCGAACGGCTCGGCAGCCACGGGGCTGACGGCGGGTTGCCGGGATCGGAACGCGAGGGTGCGCACGACCAGCAGGCCCGCAAAGCCGACCAGGAGGACGAGGATGAGCAGGAAGATTCGTTTCATGACGTCATTCTACAGCCTTCCGGGAGGCGGCGCTTATCCTACTCAGCGAGTGGTAAAGAACCACAGCGCGGACGTCAGCCACAGGCCGAGAATGATCGCGAACAAGATGCCTCCGGCCACGGGGAGCACCCACGGGGCGAACCGCGTCGAGCGGACAATGAGCACTTTCGCGACGACAGCCCCGTAGAACGCCGATCCGAACAACGAGTGGATCAGGACGCGAGCGGATGAGGTGTCGAATCCGAGCAGGAAGACGCAGTGATAGGCTACCGGCAGCGTCACCAGGATCGCGGCCCGTCCCGACCAGCGATGGATTGTGTGATAGAGCCGCCCCTTGGGCGGAAACCGGAGTAGCTCGTAGATCCGGGCGGCCGTCAGCAGCTGACCACACGCGAGCGCCAACGCCAGCGTGACCAGCCACGCTTTCATGTGCAGGGTGTCGATGAAAAAGGGATGGAAGAACGGAATCGCATAGGGCTCGCGTACCGTCTGCCGCGCTGCCAGGCCCACGGTGAGCGCGAGCAGCGCGCCAATCACCAGGGGAACCGCCAACCAGACCGGATTCGCCCGGATCGGTCGCTCGAGACTCGTGCCCACGTTCATACTGAGGAGACTCGGCAAGCGGGCGACCTATTCCCTGGGGTACCGGCCTCTGGTGCAACCCGATGGCCCGTACGAAGTTGCTGCAAATAGGCTAGATTAACAGGCTAGGTTAAGGCGACGCGGAGATATCGATACCGTGCAGCACCTTTACGACCACAAAGGCAGGCCCGGATGAACGCCAATTGGAGCGCCCGTCTCGCGGCCTTCAAGAATCCCGACACCCGAAAAAGCGTCTGGCAGCTCACCAGCACCGGTCTGTTGTTCGCCGGCGCGTGGGCCCTGATGTACTTGAGTCTCGGCGTGGGTTACTGGCTCACTTTGCTGCTCGCCGTGCCGACGGCCTTCCTCCTCGTCCGGCTCTTCATTTTCCAACACGACTGTGGCCACGGCGCCTTCTTCCGGTCTTCGCGCGCGGCGGACATCGTGGGCTCGATCATCGGCGTGCTCAGCCTGACGCCGTACCACTACTGGAAGAAAGTCCACGCGATGCACCACGCCACCTCCGGCAACCTGGAGCATCGCGGCTTCGGCGACATCGATACGCTGACGGTGGACGAGTATCTCGCGCTGTCGCGCTGGGGACGCTTCAAGTACCGCGTCTACCGCCATCCCGCCGTGCTGTTCGGGATCGGCGCGGTGCTGCAGTTTTTCATCCGCCACCGCATGCCGACCATCGTGCCGCGCGAGTGGACGCGCGAGCGGTGGAGCATCTTCTGGACCGACGTCGGGCTCGCCGTCTTCATCGTGGCGATGGGGCTCTTGATCGGGTTCGGCCATTTTCTCATGGTCTATGTCCCGCTCATGACGGTGTCGGCGTCGATCGGGGTGTGGCTGTTCTATGTACAGCATCAGTTCGAGCCCACGTATTGGGAGCATGACGAGCGCTGGGTGTACGACGACGCCGCCCTGGCGGGGAGCTCTTACTACCGACTGCCGCGGCTGTTGCAATGGGCCACCGGAAACATCGGACTGCACCACGTCCACCACCTCAATCCCCGTATCCCGAACTACCGCCTGCAGGAAGCCTATGGGTCCGTCCCCGAGCTGCAGCAGGTCACCACGCTCACCTTGTGGCAGAGCATCCGGTGTGTCCGGCTCGCCCTGTGGGACGAGCGCGCGCGAAAGCTGGTCAGCTTCCCGCGTTAGGGAGTCTGCGCGGCGCTGGGGGTGGGGCTAGGACGCGGGGACGCGGGGGCCGCACGGCCTGGACATCTGCGCCGTCGGCCGGCAATCCATCCGAAACCGTGGTCCGGGTCGAGCGCCCCCGCGTCCAACGCGTCCGTCGTCCCCACCCCCGGCACAGCGGGAGTGATGCTGCTCCTGCACGACCCCGCGTTGCCCCTGCGCGCTCCCCGCCCTTACTTTCCGGCGTCGCCGAA
>DASTHG010000135.1:0-2416 GCA_035718325.1 Gemmatimonadales bacterium
AGGGCCCCCGCGTCGAGGCCGTCGAAGACCACGAGATCCACCGGACTGCCGAGGAAGCGGGCGTCCTTGGGGTTGTAGTTGAAGCCAGGCAGGTAGGGCACGAGCTGCTCGGAGACCTTCCCCACCGTGACGGCCAGACTCTTCGCCACCGCGTCGGCGCGGATCGCGCCCGCGTGCTTGGCGCGCCAGACGATGAACGCCACGAGCCCGACGAGCAGCCCGATCGCGAGCCCGAGCGCCGCGCCGATGAGCGTGTCGATCAAGCGTGCTGCGCCCAGGCCGTCTCCCCCGGCTTGTACGGCGCGCAGGGGTCGAACCGCCCCGGGGCTTCCACGTAACGCATTGCCTTCGTGTATCCGATCTCGGAAGTGAAGTAGCCCAGCAGCGTCAGCTCCTTGATCATGCGGAAATAGTGGGGGGGATTCTCAAACGCCGTATCGACGCCGGCCGCATGACGGGCATCGCGGTCGTCCATGTAGGCCTTCTGATCCTTGTCGATCTGCGTGAGCAGGGCCAGACGCTGCGCCGGCGTCGCCGCCACGAAACCCGTGTTGTGCATCTGGCGACACGCCGTGTCGAGCTGCTGCAGGCCGTTCTTGAAGACCTGCTGATCGCGGTCGCTGTAGGTGTCCGTGACCATCAGCGCCATGAAGGCACCCACCTGCGCCGCTTTCGCCCCCGGCGTCGACGTCTCGGGGAGGATGGTGTCCGCCACCTCGTCGAGAAAGGCGACATCATTGGGCGTGAACGTGGTGGCGGCGGCACGACCGGCGCTGCGGTCCCGGTTGCAGGCATCGAGCAGCGCGGTTTCCGAGACGAGCGCGAACCCGCCGAGCAGCGCGCTGACGCGTCTGATTGCCTCGCGACGATCGATCAGAGACATCTGCCGTGACTCCGTAGCCATCTGTTCCTCCGCGATCGTCTAGAGGTTGTTGCGCTTCATCTCGTTCACGGCGTAATCCGCCGCGCGCGCGGTGAGCGCCATATAGGTCAGCGAGGGATTGGGACACGCCGTCGACACCATGCACGAGCCGTCGGTGACGAACACGTTCTGCGCATCCCACACCTGGTTATGGCTGTTCAAGACCGACGTCTTCGGGTCGCGGCCCATCCGCGCCGTACCCATCTCGTGAATCCCCATGCCCGGGTAGTAGCCGTTGTCGTACGTCCGGACATTCTTGACGCCGCACGCCGTGAGCGTCTCGGCCATGTCGTTCTTCATGTCCTCGCGCATCAGGCGCTCGTTCTCCCCGGTGGCGCAATCGATCGCGAGCACGGGCAGTCCCCACTTGTCCGTCTTGGTCTTGTCCAGCGAGACCTTGTTGGCGTGATTCGGCAGCATCTCGCCGAACGCCGTGGCGCCGATCGTCCACTTCCCCGGCTGCGCCGCGGCGTCCTTGTAGGCCGCCCCCACCCCCAGCTCGGCCACCGCGCGCGACCAGCCTTCGCGCGACGCGCCGCCCTGGTACCCGAAGCCGCGCAGATACGGCCGCTTGTCGCCGAACAGGTTGCGGTAGCGCGGAATGTAGAACCCGGTGGGGCGCCGCCCGAAGTAGTACTTCGCATCGAGTCCAGGCTCCTCGATGTCGCCCGAGGCGCCGGCGCGGAAATGGTGGTCCATGAGGTTGTGGCCCAGCTCGCCCGAGCTCGAACCCAACCCCTCGGGCCAGACGTCGGTCGCGGAGCGCATCAACAGCCAGGTCGAGTTCAAGGTCGACGCACACAGGAAGATGATCCGGGCCGAGTACTCGGTGGTCTTGTTGGTCATGGCGTCCATCACCCGGACGCCTGTCGCGCGCTTCTTGTCCTTGTCGTAGAGGATCTCGGTGACGATGGCGAACGGCGTGAGCGTCAGCCGGCCCGTGGCCATCGCCGCCGGCAGCGTCGAGGACTGGGTGCTGAAGTAGCCGCCGAATGGACACCCCAGCCAACAGGCGTTGCGGTACTGGCATTGGTTTCGTCCCGGCAGGGGCTTCGTGAGATTCGCGGTGCGGCCCGGGATGATGCGGCGGCGCCCGCCGAATTGCTTGCGCAATCGGCCGGCGATGAGGTCCTCCCCGCAGTTGAGCGGCATGGGAGGCTGGAACTGTCCGTCGGGAAGCTGCGTCATCTTCTCGAGCGAGCCCGAGATGCCGGCATGGCGCTCGGCGTGGTCGTACCACGGCGCGATGTCGGCGTAACGGATCGGCCAGTCGACCGCGATCCCGTCCTTGAGATTCGCCTCGAAATCAAAATCGCTCCAGCGGTAGCTCTGCCGGCCCCACAGCAACGAGCGCCCACCCACGTGGTAGCCGCGGAACCAGTCGAAGCGCTTGACCTCGGTGTAAGGTGAATCCTTGTCGGACGCCCACCAGTCGAGATTCTTCTCATTGAGCGGATAGTCCCGCTTCAAGACGGGGTAGGCTTCTTCCATCGC
>DASTHG010000136.1:0-21731 GCA_035718325.1 Gemmatimonadales bacterium
CCCGGATCGGTGTTCGACAATCGCTACGAAGTGAAGGAGATCCTCGGCGCGGGAGGGATGGGGGTCGTGTACCGGGCGTTCGACCGCGAGCTGGGCGAGCCCGTCGCGATCAAGACGCTGCGTCCCGATACCGTCGCCGACGACCCCGTCGCGATCGATCGGTTCAAGCAGGAGATTCGCCTCGCGCGCCGCATCGCCCACCGCAACGTCGTGCGCACGTACGACCTGGGCGAGGTCAACGGGATGTACTACCTCACGATGGAGTACGTCGAGGGGACCTCACTGAAGCAGCTGATTCAGAGTCGCGGCCGGCTGCCCGTCCCCGTCTCGCTAACGGTCGGCAAACAGCTGTGCCGCGCGCTCGAAGTGGCGCACGAGCAAGGCGTGATCCATCGGGACATCAAGCCGCAGAACATCGTCGTCGAGCCGAACGGATTCCTGAAGGTCATGGATTTCGGCATCGCGCGGCTCGCCAATCCCCCGAAGGGGAAGGGCCTCACCGAACAGGGGATGGCGATCGGCACTCCCGATTACATGTCCCCCGAGCAGCTCTCGGGACTCGAGCTCGACCCGCGCAGCGACCTCTACGCGGCGGGCGTGGTGCTGTTCGAATCGATCACCGGCCGCGTGCCGTTCGAGGCGGAGACGCCGTGGGCGCTGATCGCGAAGCACCTGGAAGAGGAGGCGCCCGATCCGCGCACGATCAATGCGGATGTACCTGAGCCGCTGGCGAAGGCCGTGCTGAAGGCGATGGCGAAGGATAGAGAGCAGAGATACCGGACGGCGGGGGAGATGTACGATGCTCTCGCGGCGATCGGCTAGACGCTGAGACGCCGAGATGCCTCAGCGTCTATATCCCAGCAAACCACGGATATCCTTGATCCTCCCAGTACCCCCCCGGCCTCTCGCTCGTGAACGTCATCGACACCAGGTACTTCGTCAGCTTGTATCCCAGCTTCGTCGGCGAGTACAACCTGAGCGGCGCGCCGTGGGCGGGCGGGAGCGGATTGTCGTTCATCGCATACGCGAGAATCGTCTGCGGGTGCAGGGCACTCGCCAGATCCCACCCGTTGGAGTAATCGGCATCGAAGCTCTTGAACAGGATATAGCGGGCGCCGGAGCGGGGCGCGGCGCGTTGCACGATCGCCGACACCGGAACGCCCGCCCAGGTCGCGATCGCCGTCCAGCCTTCCACGCAATGGTGCTTCACGGTGTAGCTGACCCGCGGCATCCGCATCAGATCATCGAGCGTCAGCGACAGCGGGGTCGCGACGAGTCCGTCGACCGTGAGCCGCCACGCCCGAGGGTCCTGCAGCACCGGTGTGTGATCGGAGATGTAGTAGTTCGGCAGGTTCGCGCTGCGTTCGCTCACCGCGTACGTCCGCGCCAGCCGCGTGGGCGAGAACAACACCTTCTCTCCCACCCAGTCGTTCAGCCGGCTGATCGAGAGCAGGCGCGGCCGCACCAGGTCTCCCCCATCCCACCCGCATGCCGCCGCGAGGCTCGCGGAGCCCGCGGCGATGCCGAGCCGCAGGAACGCACGTCTATCCACTCCGGAGGGCCCGGCCACCTTCCTGTTACGCACTCGGAAACCTCCCCCGGTACCACCCGGTCAGCATCGCCCGCAGGCTTGCCGGATCGACGAGGAACACGAGCAGCACATGCACCACGCTGAAGCCGACGAAGATCCACACGATCCAGAAGTGCCAGTAGCGGGCCGCCTGAAAGCCGCCGAACAGCGCCGTGAGCCAGGAGAATTGCAGCGGCTTGTAGATCGACAACCCCGTCAACACGGCGAGCACGCCAAGCAGCACGACCGTCGTGTACGCAAGCTTCTGCAGCGGGTTGTGTTTCCCCTGTGGAGGATGGTCCTTGCGCAGCCGCAGGTAGTACTTCGTCATCGCGAACGCTCCGGGGATATCGCTGGGCCCGAACAGCAGCGCCCGCCACTCCCCACTTCCCACCAGGTAGGAGAAGTACAGCAGCCCGAAGAAGACGAGGGGCCACATCAGGGCGAAGTGCCAGTTCAGCGCGCCCGCGAGCCAGCGCCCGAGGCGGAGGGTCGCCGGGAACCTGGTCCCTTCGAAGGGATTGGGGTACGACGCCGCGCCGCGGTTGCCGAACCGGGCGTACGCTTCATAGATCTGCAATCCACTGGCGATCATCCCTGCCAGGACCACCACCGTGGCCCAATGGGTCAGGCGCACGAGCCAGTGGTGCCGCCGCACCAGCGGGTGCTTTGCCGGTGATGGCGGAGGAGCCGCCGGTTGGTCGTCCATGGTGGCCAATGTATCCCCGTTCGCTCCTGGTGCCATGCGCGCGTTGCTCATGTGGACACGATCCGCGCGACCCCCGTCACAGCACGAGAGATCGAGTTTCGCCTCATTATCTTCCCCCTTTGTGAGACCGCGATGCTGGCTCCCGCTTCTCGCGCTCGCCGCGTGCCGACCCGCTTCCCACGCGAAGCGGCCGGCACAGCCGGCGCAGGACACAGCGGCGGTGTCGCGGCTCTGGAGAGCGCCGAAGGACTCCGCCAACGACCGCCTGCTCGGGACACCCCGCGTCATCACCCAGCCGACGGTCGTCGTGTTCTGGCTGCGGGCCAGCGACTCGCTGAGCCGTGATTCGGCGCAAGCGGCCTCCCGCGACCTCGGTTTCTATACCGAGCAGGTAGCCACGACGCTCGCCGACAACGGCATCGGGCTCCTCGCCACGAAGGCCGACACCGTCTACGTCGAGCAGGCCGATCACCATCACCGTGCCATCGTGCTCTCGGGCCTCGATTACCCGTACGGCTATCTGCTGATCGATCCCGGCACGCCCGAGCGCATTCTCACCGGCGTGTACGATGACGAGGACCTGATGGACGAGCTGCACGCGTACTTCGACCTGCCCGACAACTCCGACAGCTCCCAGACATCGCCCCGGGTGATTACGTAGCAGGAGACAATGCAGAATGAAGAATGACGAAGGCAGAATGGGGCGGTGTGCATTCTGCATTCATCATTCTGCATTCATCATTCCGCATTCGTAGAATGTCGTCTGGCGCTCGCGAGTTCCCGGACGATATTGAACGGCCGTGGTTGCTCAGAAACGTTCGCGCGCCCAGCGTCCGCTGGTGCTCAGCGGTGCCCGTGTCGTCACGCTCGATCCCGGCCGGCGGGTGCTCGACGCCGACGTCGTCGTGTCCGACGGGCGCATCGCCGAGATCCGGGCGCGATCGGCCCGTGCCCGCCGCACCACAGCGCGCGGCGGCGAGCTCGACTGCGCCGGCCTGATTCTGCTCCCGGGTCTCGTCCAGGCCCACATCCATCTCTGCCAGACGCTGTTTCGTGGGTTCGCCGACGACTTGGCACTCGAGGACTGGCTGTCTCGGCGCATCTGGCCGCTCGAGGCGGCCCACACGCCCGATTCGGTGTACTGGTCGGCGATGCTCGGATCGGCCGAGCTGCTGCTCGGTGGCACCACGGCGATCCTCGACATGGAGACGGTGCGGCACACGCACGCGGCATTTCAGGCGTTGCGCGAGATCGGATTGCGGGCGACGGCAGGGAAGTGTCTGATGGATGCTCCCACCAATCCCGATGGGTTGCGAGAATCGACCGATCAGGCACTGCAGGAGTCGATGGACCTGTGTGCGCGCTGGCACGGGGCCGAGGGTGGACGGTTACGCTACTGCTTTGCGCCGCGCTTCGCCCCGAGCTGCACCGGTCCGTTGCTGCGCGCGGTCTCGGACGCGGCCGAGCGCACCGGGGCGATGATCCACACGCATGCCGCGGAGACTCCGGTCGAGCTCGAACTGGTGAAGCGCGCCACCGGACGCGACGAGATCGCCTATCTCGATTCGGTCGGGATCGCCGGACCGCGTGCCGCTCTGGCGCACTGCGTCTGGGTCGATCGCGATGGCGTGCGGGAGCTGGCCCGTGCCGGGACGAACGTCGTGCATTGTCCCAGCTCCAACCTGAAGCTCGGCAGCGGGGTCGCGCCGGTCCCCGAGATGCTCGCGGCGGGGTGTCGGGTCGCGCTCGGCGCCGACGGAGCGCCGTGCAACAACCGGCTTGACGGCTTCGAGGAGATGCGGCTCGCGGCGCTGATCCAGAAGCCACGCCTCGGCCCCGATGCGCTGCCCGCTGCTGCCGTGCTCGAGCTCGCGACGCTCGGTGGCGCCCGCGCGCTGGGCCTCGAGCGCGAGATCGGCTCGATCGAAGTCGGCAAGCGAGCAGACCTGGTGGCGGTCGATCTCTCGGGCCCGCACGGGCAACCCGCCGACGCCGATATCGCGTCGCGGCTGGTCTACGCGGCCCGGTCGGCGGACGTGCGGCACGTGCTGGTCGACGGACGGGTGGTCGTCCGGGGCGGCCGCCTGCTCACCGCCGATCTGTCGGAGATTCGCGCCAAAGCCAACGCGGCGGCCCGGCGTCTCGTCCGGACTGCCCTCGGCTGAGCCCTCTCCTCCTGGCCCTTCGCGAGAGTCCTCTCCCCCTGTCCCCCTCTCCCTTCGGGAGAGGGGGAACGAAAGTCAACGGGGATTGAGGTCGGTTCGGCCCTCGATGCGGAAGCGTTGCGTGCTCTGCGTCAGCCGCGCGGCGGCTCCGGAGAGCCGGTCGGCGGCGTCCCCGAGCTCGGTGAGCGCGGCGAGCTGCGTGCGGGTCGATGCGTTCGTTTCGGCGGCACCGGCCGCGGCTTCGTCGGCAATTCCTGCCAGCTCCCCCATGCGCCGGACCACCAGGTCGATCTGCTTCGCCTGATCTTCCGTCTCTTCCGTGAAGGTGGTGGTGAATTCGCTGGTGTCGTTCAGGGCGGTGAAGATCGCGTCGAGCGCTTCCCGCGCCGCACCCGACACCGTACCGGCATCCTGCGCGGCGGCCCGTCCCTCGCGTAGCGCCCCGGCGACGCTCCCGACCTGCTCCTGCGTCAGGCGCAGCCGACCGCGGATTTCTTCGACGGCGTGACTCGATTGCTCGGCGAGCTTGCGCACCTCGGCGGCGACGACGCGGAACCCCGCGCCGTGCGCGCCGGCCCGCGCCGCTTCGATCGCCGCGTTCAACGCCAGCAGCTCCGTCTGGCTCGCAATGCGGGTGATCCCGTCCATCAGCTTGCCGACGTCGCGCGAGCCCTGCTCGAGGGTGCTCGCGGCGCGTCCCGCCTGGTCGATGTGCCGCACCAGCGATTCGAGCAACTCGCGCGCCCGCGCGATCTCTTCGCCGTGGCGGCGCGCTTCCTGGGCGGCGGCGCCCACCTGGCGCTCGGCGAGCTGAAAGCGCTGGCGCAGTGCCAAGGTGATGCGAGCGGCGGCGTCGCTCGCGCCCTGGCCGATCTCGATGGACCGACGTTGCCGCTCGGCGCCGGCGCTCAGCGTCTCCGTGGTGCGCCCGATGTGCCGCGCCGAGCTCTGCAGCGCGCCCGCGGTAGTGGCGAACTGCTGCGCGAGCTGCGCCAGCTCGAGCGCCTGGCGCTGGACCTCGTGTACCGCCGTCGCCACGGCCGCGATCGTCTGGTCGACGCTGGCGCTCAGGTACCCCAGCTCGTCGGCCGCGGGGTCCTTGAGGCGGACGGCGAGGTCGCCGCGCTCCACCTGGGCGAGCAGGCGCCGCGTACGGCGTAGCCGGGCCGTGATTCTGGTCAACATCGGAATCAGGGCCACGGCGACGAAGATCAAGACGAGAGCGGCCTGGAGGTATGCGCTCCAGGTCCAACCGTAGCTGCCGATGCGCAGCGCCGTGGCGATGCCGAAGGCGGCGATGTTGATGCCGACGGCGAGCCAGGCGCTGCGGCGGCCAAGGTGCAGGGCGGCTTGAATCGGCGAAATCAGGTACGCCGCCGAGAGCAAGAAGCCCGTGCGGTCGAGCGCGTAGATCACGGCCGAGATCATCCCGGCGCCGAGTGCCAGCGTGAGGGGCACGTACTGGCGCAAAAACCCGGTGCGGCGCACCACCTCGGACATCCCGAGGTTGGCGGCGACGCACACAATCAAGAAGATGATGAGGAACGGCCACGAGACGTTGACGACGTGCAGCAGGCGGGTGGCGGCGAGCAGCACGACGGCGAAGGCGATCAGCCGCCAGCGGGCGTCGATGCCGTCGAGCACGAACTGCCGCTGCTTGGAGCGGTGTTCGGCGCTGAACTGGTCGGAGAGCTCTTCGGCGAGGGGCCCGGTCATGCCTCAAAAGTATGGGGCTAGGGCTGGAGCGCGACGGGCTCCGCGACCCGCACAGGCCGTTGCTCGTTGTAGGAGGTTCCGTTGCCGAGTTGTCCGGCCGCGTTGCGGCCCCAGCAGAAGATGGCGCCGTCCCGCCGCACGGCACAGGTGTGCGCGTCTCCCGCACTCACATGGATATACGGACCCCACACGTTCCGCCCCAGCTGGTCGTCGAGGTTCGTGCCCCAGCAGCTGATCGCGAAAGCGTCGTGATGACGCGTGATGCAGGTATGCCAGCGTCCCGCGCTCACCTCGACCAGCTCGAGCGGCTCGACGGCGAAGGTCGGGGCCCACAGGATCGGGTCGCCCATGTTGAGCGGCGAACGGCGGGCGTTGATCTGCTCATGGAAATTGTCGCCCCAACAGTACACCGACGGATGCTTCTCCGCGGTGACGCCACAGGTGTGTATGGCGCCGGACGACAACATCGTCCAGCGCCGTTCGTACGCCACGCGCTGCGGCCCTCGGCGCGGGCCCCGGGAGCCGATGCCCAACTGCCCGCGCCGGTTGCTGCCCCAGCAATACGCCAGGCTGTCGACGGTGACACCGCAGGTGTGTGCGTCTCCCGCGGTGAGCATCAGGAATCGCAGCGATCCGGCGACGGGCACCGGGCGGGCACTCGCTACGGTGTCTCGCGTCCCCAGCTGGCCGGCGTCGTTCGCCCCCCAGCAGTAAGCCACGCCGTCGGAGTCCACCCCGCAAGCATGGTCGCCCCCCGTCGTGATCGAGCGGAACAGCACGCCGCCGGTGACGGCGACGGGTCTGGTGCTGCGCGGCGTGGCCGCGTTGCCGAGGGCACCCGTGGTGTTGCGACCCCAGCAGTACGCTTCTCCACTCGTCGTCACGCCACACGTGAACTCTACGCCCGCGTCGACGGCGAGGAAGCGCAGGTCGCCCGCCACGGGGACGGGAGAAGGCGAATCGAGGCGAGTCCCGCTGCCCAGCTCCCCTTCGGAGTTGTCCCCCCAGCAATAGACGCGCTCGGTGGTGGCCAGCGCACAGGTGTGCGTGGCGCCGGCGCTGACGGCGGAAAAACTCAATGAGTCTTGTGAGACCGCCTGGGCGGAAAGGGCAGCGAGGGCAATGAGGACGAGAATGCCAGCCTCCGGCGACACCTGACATCCACGATACCCGCTACATCCGGAAAAGATAGCTCCCCTTGAGGAAAAACCCGTCGCCGGTGCGGCGCAGTCCCTGGAAGCGGAAGGCGTCGGGCTCGTCCAGCGAGGCGCCGTACCCGAAGAACAGCACCGTGCCCGGTGTAGGCCGGTACGAGAAGAGGAAGTCGTTGCGGAAATCGTTGACGACGCTGCCGCCGGACGGGCCGACCCGTTGCTGGGCGGCCGAGTCGAGCACGAGTGGCGCGCCGCTGCGCGGGTCGACGAGGGCGCGCCGCTGTTGCGCGAAATATTGGCCGATGTAACGGAAGAAAATGGCGCGCGTCAGCTGGTACTCGAGCTTCAGGCGCGGGATGTTGGCGGTCGAAAAATCGCTGCCGTCCCGCGCGCGCGTGATGCGCTGATGGGTCCACAGCGCGTCCACCCGCACCGATTGCGTCGGCCGCCAGGTGATCGACGCATTCGCATCCAGCTCGAGTCCCTTCGCCGCCTCGGCGAAGATCGGCACCGCGCCGTAGCCCGCGCCGAGCGACGCCGCGAGGGCACGATTGGGCGTGTTGATGCTCGCGTTGCCCCCTATCAGCTGATACAACCCGTGCGGCTTCACGAACGGGGTGCCCGCGCTGTCGGTGGCGTAGCCGATGTAGGCCGAACTGTCGAAGCGCTGCTGCTGGATGCTGCCGTTGGCGTTCACGCCCCAGCCGCCGCGCAGGTTGGCGGTCCAGGTGTTGCTGATGCCGCCTTCGATCGAGCTCCGCAGGTGCCAGAAATCGTCGTAGTGCCACAGCGGATTGAGGCCGAAGTAGGTCGAGAGCTGCTCGATGGCCGAGCCTGGTTTCCCGTACCAGCTGAAGCGGTTGAAGAACAGGGTTTGCACGTAGTCGGTGCGCGGCACGAATCCCGAGGCTGCCTGGAAGTTCGGGCTCACGGCGATGACCTCGGCGTGATTGCCGTACGCGCGACCGGTACGATCGTACAGCGTGAAATCCCAGATGGCGCCATGGCGGGATCCAACGGGGTCGCGGGTCCACGATCCCACCACCTGCACCTGGGAGAACCAGATCTTGCGCCAGATCAGACGCACATCGGTGCCCGCGACGCGGTTGAATGCGCTGCCGTCCTCGCGGTCGGTGTAGACGAGTCCCGCCGTCGAGCTGGCGCCGAGATCGCGGCGCACTCGCAACAGGTTGTAGATCGGGTTGTCGCCCGTTACCGATTGGCTCTGATCGTCGACCGCGGCGAGGTACGCGACGTTCGTCGTGCCGATTTTGCCCGTGAGCTTTCCTCCCGCGATCGGTTGCACGACGCGACGCGTGTAGATCAGACGGTTCGGCGAGTCGTATTGCTCCAGCCCTTCGAGGAAGAAGGGGCGCTTTTCCGGGAAGAAGAGCGGGAAGCGTGCGTTCGCCGTGACCTGGCCGACGTCGGCCTCGACCTGGGAGAAATCGGGGTTGGCGGTGGCGTTGAGGCTGAGATTCTCGGTGACGCCCCAGCGCAGCGTCCCGCCGATGTCGGGTTCGGCCGTATAGAGGTAGTCGCCCGGGCGGGGCGTGCCGTTCACCTTCGTTGTGAACTCCGGTGTCACGTCCATCACGAGGCCACGATGCAGCCCGGTGAGCCCCGCGAGCTTTCCCGATTGGATCAGGAAACTGGCGCTGGCGCGCACCGCCGGAGTCCAGGTGTCCTCGTAGCCGGAGTGCTGCGTGACGCGGTCGATCTGGATGCCCCACGTCTGCGGGTCGGTGGACTGATAACGCAGACTCTTGAACGGGATGCGGACTTCGACCTCGTAGCCGTAACCGGTGAGCCGGCCGCGCGATTCGTACACGAAATCGGGATTGAGGTCGATCGTCGCGTCGAAGCGCCCGCCCGCCTGGGGGCCGCCCGCTGCCGCTTCGACCCCGTCGCTCCACACGCCGTCTTCCTGGACACCGAGCGGGTTGACCGCGAACAGCAGGGCGCGGCGGTGGTCGTCGTAGGTGTCGAGCAGGATCTGAACCTTGTCGTCGGCATCGATGTTGTCGCGATTCGCCAGCGTAGCGCGGATCACGTTGCCGTGCGCCTCGAACGCGCGGATCCCGAAATAAATGGCGTCGGGGCCGTACCACACGAGGACTTCGGTGCTATCCGAGGCGGGGCGCCCATCGGCGGGGCGGTACATCGAGAAGCCGGTCAAGAGCGCTGCCTGGCGCCACACCGGCTCGTCCAGCACGCCGTCGATCTTCACCGGCGCATCGATGCGGGGTGGCGCGACGTTCAGCTCGCGGGCAGAGCCGCGGTAGGCAGGACCGGGGTCGGAAGCGGTCTGCAGGACGAGGAGCACGGCCAGCATGAGAGAATAATACGTGAGTGGCGAGCGGCTTGTGGATGGTTCTGACGGATCGCTGTCACGGCCGCCCGTGACCGACGAACCGTCAGCGTCGTTGGTCACCGCCCATTAGCCACTCATCACATCCAACATCCCACTCATCCCACCCGCCAGCCGTTGCGGCGTGTTATTCGTACCGCAGCGCCACGATCGGATCGAGGGAGGCCGCGCGTCGTGCGGGGTAGATGCCGAAGAACAGCCCCACCATGGCGCTGAAGGCGAACGCCAGCAGAATCGAGGACGGGGAGATCAGGGTGTTCCAGTGCGCGAAGCGAGAGATGAGGATCGCTCCTGCCGATCCGAGCAGCACGCCTATCGTGCCGCCGACGAGGCACAGCACGAGCGCCTCGACCAGGAACTGCAGCAGGATGTTGCGCCGCGTCGCGCCCAGCGCCTTGCGCACGCCGATTTCGCGGGTCCGCTCGGTGACCGAGACGAGCATGATGTTCATGATCCCGATTCCACCGACGATCAGGCTGACCGCGGCGATCCCGGCGAGGAGAAACCCGAAGGTCTGCGTCGTCGCCTGCTGCGTCCCCAAGATGTCGGTCTGATTGCGGATCTGGAAGTCGTTTTCCGCACCCGAGCGGATCTTGTGCATGCGGCGCAGCACCCGCTCGATTTCGATCATGGCGAGATTCATGTTCTGCAGGTTGTCGACCTGCGCCGTGATCGAGCGCAACCGATCGGTGCCCATGATGCGGTAGCGGGCGGTCTCGAGCGGGACGAGGATCTGCTCGTCGGGGTTGAAGAATCCTTGCGATCCCTTCTCGCTCAGGATCCCGATAATCTGGAACGGAATGCCCTTGATCTGGATGTCCCTCCCGATCAGCGTCGCCGGATTGGCGTTGAAGATCGTCGGGACGGCGGACCCGAGCACGGCATAGCGCTGCCGTGCCTCGTTCTCGCCGGCCGTGAACATGCGCCCCGCCGTCACGGTGTAGGAGTGCACGGGGACGTAATTCGGGATCGTCCCGGTGATGTTGAGGTTGGCGTTCTGGCTTCCGATCTGCACCTGCAGGTTGCTCGCCAGCTCGGGCACGACCGCGGCGAGATACTGCGCCTGATTGGCGAGCGCGGTGTCGTCATCCATGGTCAGGCTGACGCGGTTCATCTGCGCCACGCCGCCGCGGAAGCTCTGCCCGGCGAACAGGGTGAGCAGGGTGGGACCCAGCGCCTGAATCCGGTCCTGCACCGCCTTCTTGGCACCGGTCCCCAGCGCGATCATGGTGATCACGGCGCCCACGCCGATGATGATGCCGAGCGCGGTGAGCATCGACCGCAGCTTGTTGGCCCGGATCGCCTGCAGCGCGACGCGAATCGTTTCGTCGAGCAGCATCGTCTACCTCGGCGTGGTCGGCCGCGCGGTCTGGATCGGCGCAGTTTGAGTCTGCTGGCGCATGCCGGGGATGCCGCCGCCGGTGAACGACTGCACGCGCTGCTGGAATTGCTTCTGCGAGTTGACGAGCGACGCCGAAGGAAGCACCAGCACCGTATCCTTCTCGGTCAGCCCGCTCACCACTTCGCTGTAATCGAGATCCGTGAGGCCGGTGCGGACGTTCACCGGAGTGGGTTGCCCGTTCTTCAGCACGAACACGATGTAGCGCCCGCCGAACTCGTTGGTGTTGCGACGCGCGCCACCAGCGCCACCACCCTGCCCGCGGAACTGCGAGAACACCTGCCGCAGCATCGCCTGCTCGGCGTCGCTCAGCTGGCCTCCGGAGAACCGCTTCTGCATCGCCGCCTGGACCTGCTGGGCCGACACACCCGGCGGCAGTTTGACCGTCATGCCGTTGGGGAGGGTGAGGGTGTTGGATGCCGCCCCTGCCGCGGGAGGCGCAGGGTCCGCTTTTACCCCGCCGCCGCCCATCGTTGCGGAGCCCGAGTCGCTCCGCGGCGCTGCCTGGCGGGCGAGTTCCTGCTGGACGGCTTTCTGGTCGAGACCCAGCACGTCCGCCGCCGACCCGACGTCGGCCTGGGTGCGCAGCGCCGCGTTGGGAATAGCGAGCACTCCCTGGCGCTGCCCGACATGCACCTCGACTTCGGTATTCATCCCCGGTTTCAGCAGATGCCCGGGGTTCAGGATGTTCACCAGCACCGGGAACTGCGTCACGTTCTGTGTGACCGTCGCCTGCGGCTCGATCTTCAGCACCGTGCCGTCGAACGGCCGGTTGGGGAAGGCGTCGACGGTGATCGTGACGGGCAACCCCGGCTGGATTTTGCCGATGTCGGTCTCGTCGACCAGTCCTTGCACCTGCACGGTGTCGAGGTTGGCCATGCGGAACAGTACCGTGCCGCCGCCGACGTCGCGGGCGGGGCTCGAGATGACGGTGCCGAGATCGACGTTTTTCACGATGATCGTGCCGGAGAGCGGGGCGGTGACGCGCGTCTGATCGTAGGCAATCCGGGCGTCCGACAGGTTCGATTGCGCGGTCACCACGGCCGCCTGAGCCTGGGCGAACGAAACCCGCGCGGTTTCCCATTCCTGCTGGGTAACCACTTGCGCCTTGAGCAGCGTGTCCTCGCGTGCCATTTGTGTCGTGGCCGTCTGGAGCTGCGCCCGTGCCACGTCGAGGCTCGCCTGCGCCTGGTCGAGCGCGCTCTTGGGGAGCCGCGGATCGATCAGGGCCAGGACTTGTCCCGGCTTCACGTCGTCGCCGGTCTGCACCCGCATCGCCGTGATCGCGCCCGAGGCCTGTGACTTCACGTCGATGGTGAGGATCGGCTGGATGGCGCCCGCGGCGGAGGCGGCGACGACGATGTCGCGGCGCTCGACCGGCACCTTCTCGAACACGGGGGCCGGGGTGGCCTTCTTGCAGGCGGCAAGCCCGCCCGCCAACAGTACCGCTCGTATCATGCGATTCACGGTGTGCGCTCCATGGTCTCATCCCGCTCGACGAGTCCGTCGCGCAGGTGGATCTGACGGCGCGCGTGCGCCGCGATGTCCGATTCGTGGGTGACGAGGACGATCGTCTGTCCCGCGGTCCACAGGTCCTGAAATAGCTTCATGATTTCTTCGCCGGTGGCCGAATCGAGGTTGCCGGTCGGCTCGTCGGCGAGCAGGATCGAGGGGGAATTGACCAGCGCTCGCGCGATCGCCACGCGTTGCCGCTGGCCGCCCGACAGCTCGTTGGGCTTGTGATCCATGCGGTCGCCCAGGCCGACCTGCTCGAGGGCGTGCGCGGCCTTGGCGCGCCGCGTCTTGCTGTCGAGCCCGGCATAGATCAACGGCAGCTCGACATTGTGCAGCGCGCTGGCGCGCGGCAGCAGGTTGAAGGTCTGGAAGACGAAGCCGATCTCCTTGTTGCGGATGCGTGCCAGTTCGTCGTCGGAGAGATCGCTGACTTTCTGGCCGTTCAACCAGTATTCGCCTCCCGACGGCGTATCGAGGCAGCCGATCAGGTTCATCAGCGTCGATTTCCCCGAGCCCGACGGCCCCATCACCGCCACGAACTCGTTGCGACGGATCTGGATGTCCACGCCGCGCAGTGCCCGCACGACCTCGCTCCCCATGTCGTAGTCGCGCGTGAGCCGGTGCGTGAGAATCACGATGTCGGGGAGCGGGGTGTCCCCGGTCTGAAACTTCATCGGGGCGGCGGCGGTCACAGGGTCCGGCCCACCAGCGCCTCGAGCGTGGCGCGCGCGATGTTGTAGTTGAAGCGGGCGACGACGAGATTGGTTCGTGCCAGGGTCAAGCTGGCTTCCGACGTCAGCAGATCGAGGATCGTGCTCGCGCCCACCCGGTAGCGCTCCTGCTGGACGCGGAGATCCTCCGTCGCGGCGTCGACGTTCGTGGTCGAAATACCGATTTGCAGGTACGCGGTCTGCAGCGCGGCGACCTGCGTCACGAGCTGCTGGCTGACGAAGCGCCGGGTGTCCGAGGCTACGGCCACCGCCACATCCCGTCCGACGCTCGCGGAGACGAGCTGTTGCTCACGCGTGAAGCCGTTGAAAATGGGAAGGCTGACCGAGAACCGCAGCGACCAGTTGTTGACGTAGCTGGAAGTGGAGGTCCACGGCGCGTCGAAGCCGGTGTAGCCATTCGAGTATCCCGCCGAGAACGTCGGGAAGTACTGGGATCGCGCGACCGTCACTTGCGACTGGGCCGCATGGAGCTGGGCGTCCGCCTGGGCGACTGCCGGCGCCTGACTGACCGCCTGCTGCTGCAGTGCCGCGGTATCGGGCATGGGCGCAAGGGTCGAGTCCGGAACGGCCCGAACCGGGCGGTCCACGCCGATCTGCCGCCCCAGTGCCGCTTGGGCCGTGGCGAGCGCGGCCTGCGCCTCGAGCTCGGCGATGTGGGCATTGCCAAGGGCGACGACCGAGCGGAGCGAATCCGAACGCGTCGCGGATCCCGCCCGCAGCTTCTGCACCGCGATGTCGAATTGCTGCTGTGCCTGGCGCGTGTTGGCCTGGGCCACGGTGAGCAAGTCTGCCGTCGACAGCGTCGCGTAGAACGCCTGCTTCGTCGCGAGCGTAACCTGGAAGCGCTCGTTCACGTACCCGGCATCCGCGGCCGCTGCGCTGGCGGACGCGGCATTACTGCTGGCGATGCGGGCGAACCCGTCGAAGATGATGAGGTTGGCCGACAGCCCGCCGGTATAGGAGGTACTCGAGGGTCCCGACACGATCTGGTTGGTGGCCGAATTGAACCGGTTCCCCGACGCGTGTGCCGACCCTCCAGAGAGCGTGAGGCTCGGGAGGAAGGCGCCGAAGGCGGAGCGCTGGCTCGCACCGGCGTTACGCTGGGCCCCCCGGGCCTGAATCATGGCCGGTTGTGCGTCGATCGCCCGGCGGACCGCCTCATCGAGCGTGACTTCCAGAGGGGCGGTGCTGTCGGTCTGCTGTGCCCGCGCGGGCGCAGCGCCCACTCCGGCCGCCAGTATAAGGAAAAGGAACGGGAATCGACGCATCAGTTCGAGCTCGAAGGCGAATGGGTGGAATCGTGGCGCGACCGCTCGTCACGTTGATGCTCGAGCTCGGCCAGCAGTCGCGCGTAGCGCTCCCGCTGCGGTGGGGTGAGCTGCGCCGTGATCTCGGCGCGCACCGTGGTGCGCAGGGAGTCGAGCCGCGGCCGCACCGAGCTCATGATCGTCTCCATCTCGGCGTGATGGCGGGTGAGCACGGCCCGGACGGCGTCTTGCTGCGCGGCGTCGAGGTCGAGCCGGCGCGCGAGGTACGCGGTGAGGGCGTCGGGCCCGCCACCGCGCGGCGGCGTCACGAGTGTGGCGCGGGAGACCGCCCAGCCGGTGGCCCCGCCGGCGAGGAAGACGGCGACCAGCAGCGCTGCCGCCCAGGCCCGCGATTGACTGAACATGGCGTTAGCGCCCCGTCGTGGCGACGAGCAGCAGATTGGGTTCCGCCTGCACGTCGGCGATCATGGCACCGGGGTCGACGGATACCGAGGGCTCGGCCGGCGCCCGCGCCCGCCCGATCACCAGCCCGGCGACGAAGGCGGCGGCGGCGGCCGCGACGATGCCGCGGGCGGCCCAGCGGGCGAGCAGGTGCTCGACCGGATGCGCCGGAGTCCGGCCGGTGCCGGCCATTACACGCGCGACGAACGCCGCCCGGTCCTGGGGCGCGTCCAGCGCCGCGCGCAGGACCGCGCCGAGACGAGCGTCGGGTCGATGGTCGAACGGCGTGCGTGACTCGGTCATCCGTCATCCCTCCAATCCGCCAGCAGCGTCCGCAATTTGCGGCGCGCGTGAAACACTTCCGATCGCACGGTGCCTTCGGGAATGCCGAGCACCTGGGCGATTTCGGCGTGAGAATAGCCTTCCACATCGAACAGCACTACGGCGATGCGCCGCCGTTCAGGCAGTTCTCCGAGTGCGGTGCGCAGCCGGCCGAGGAGAACCTGGCGCTCGGCCACGACGTCGGGCCGCGCCCCTCCAGCCACCAGTCCTTCATCGAGCGACACCGCGCTGCGAACTTTCCGCCGGCGCCGCCGGTCCGTCGCCGCATTGGCGACGATCCGCATCAACCAGGGACCGAACGGCCGGGCGCTGTCGTACTGGTCGAGTTTCACCAGAGCGGCGAGAAAGGCATCCTGCGCGGCATCATCCGCGTCGTCGGGATCCTGCAACACCGCTCGAGCGACGCGGCGGGCCTGATCGGCGTAGCGGTCAACCAGCGTTCCGAAGGCCTCGCGATCGCCGCCCCGGGCCTGTGCTACGAGGACAGCATCCCCCACGTCCCCGGGATTACGCGCATCCCCATGCGGGCGTTGTGGGTCAGTCCCCATCGTCTCGATCCCGTGCTCGGCGCTTGCCAAATCCATATACCGCAAACCCCAGCGCCAGCCAGAACGCCAGCGTCGCGACGACCGCGCCGGTGACGCGGGGGAAGACCAACAACAGCCCGCCGAGCAGGAGCAACACGAGTGTCGCGGTCAGGGCGAGGGCCCGGCGCAGTCCACCCGCGACGCGGCGCAGTGCCACGACGGCCACCGCCCCGAGCTCGTAGCGCGAGCGTTTGCCCCGTGCTCCCGGGCGGCGCGGAACCGTATCGGTCGCTGCACCGTCAGGGAGCGGCGCCATCGCGAGGCGCGGAGGCAGAATCCGGCGTCGCGGCTGCAGCACGATCTCGCGGCTCTCCTGGAGGTCACGCCGGAACTGGGCGGCCAGGCGTTCCGCCGTCGTCGGGTCGTCGGTCAGAATGTCGAGCTCGTAATTCGCGAGTAGGCTCGAGACGTTCAGGTTGCTCGAGCCGACGCGGGCCCAGCGCCGGTCGGCGACCAGCGTCTTGGCGTGGATCATGGGCCCGAGCCACTCGAACACGCGCACGCCGGCGCGCAGCATCTCGCGGTAGCCGACGCGGGTGAAACTCTGGAGCGCCCGCAGGTCGCTCGCCCCGGGGACGAGCAGCCGGACGTCCACGCCGCTCTTGGCGGCGTCGAGCAGCGCGGCGTACAACGTGGCGGGGGGAACGAGGTAGGCATCGGTGATCCACAACCGCTCGCGGGCGGCCGCGGCGATCACTTCCGTCGTCCGGTAGATTCGCCCTTCGAACGGGACGCCGCCCACGACCCGCACGGCGCAGCCGCCGCACAGGGAGGGATCGGCCGTCAGCTCTTCCGGAATGAGCGGCGGGCCGGCCTGCTGCCATACGTCGGCGAACGCATGATCGAGCGCGGCAACGGCGGGCCCGCACACGCGCAGCATCGTATCACGCCACGGCTCGCGCCCCGTTTCAGAATCCCCGGCCCACTCGTTGCCGATACACAGCCCGCCCACCATCGCCCGCGCTCCGTCGGCGACAACGAGTTTGCGATGATCGCGTACGAAAATATCGAACGGGTGGCCGGACACGATCGGATGAAAGGCACGGACCTCCGCTCCAGACCGGCGTAACGCGCGCCAGAAGCGGCGGCCGGTGCCGATGGAGCCGAGGGCGTCGTAGAGCACGCGTACGCGCACCCCAGCCGCCGCCCGTTCCATGAGGGCTTCGGCGACGCGCCGCCCCGTGCGATCGTCGCGGATGATGTAGTTCTCGAAATGGACCCAGCCGGCGGCGCCGCTGATCAACGCGATAATCGCATCCAACGCCTTCGGGCTGTCCGGGAGGTGCTCGATCGAATTGCCGGCGATGGCGCGCGCACTGGCAGTACGCTCGATGGCGAGCGCGAGCTCATCCTGTTGCGCCACGGTTGACAGCCCCGCACGCGGGAAGGAAACGGTCACCCCGAAGGCGCCGTGGGGGTCCCCAGCCCGAGCGTCTGCTCCACTGGGCGGAGCGCGGTGATGCAGGCGGCGATGTGGTCGTCGAGCGGCACACCGAGTTCTTCGGCGCCCTGACGGACGTCGTCGCGGTTCACGCCACGGGCGAACGCCTTGTCCTTGAGCTTCTTCTTTACCGATGACACCTCGAGGTCCCCAAAGCTCCGCGAAGGTCGCACCAGCGCGCAGGCGACCAGGAATCCGCACAGCTCGTCGACGGCGAACAGCGCTTTGGCCATCGCGGAGTCGCGCGGCACGCCCGAATAGCTCGCGTGGCCGAGGATCGCCCGGCACTGTTCTTCGGAAAGACCGCGCTCGCGCAGCAGCTTCACACCCCAGGCGGGATGTCCTTCCGTCGGGGAGTGTTCCTGGTTGGGGTAGGTCTCGTAATCGAAGTCGTGCAGCAGACCGACGATCCCCCACGCCTCCGCGTCGCCCCCGTACTTCCCGGCGTACGCGCGCATCGCCGCCTCGACCGCCAGCATGTGCTGGCGCAGGGCGGCACTGTGGGTGTGCTGCTCCATCAATGCGAGGGCGTCCGTCCGGTTCATGGCTCCACGTTCCACCGTTCGGCCCACAGCTCGGCCATCAACAACGGCCACAGTCTGCGAGCATGGTTGGCGCTGCCGGCGCGATGCTCGGCCAGGAGCGTCGCCGTTGGAGCGCCGGGAAAGAGGCGCGGGCGCGCGAGGTGACGGTTCGCCACATCCGCCAAGCCTTCGTTCAGCCAGCGCGCCACAGGCACCGACAGCCCACGCTTCCGGCGGCGAATCACCCGCTCGGGGACTATACCCCGCGCGGCAGCTTTCAATATCGCTTTGGTCGTGACCCCACGCACCTTGACGGACGCCGCGGCCGGCAAGGCGAGCTCCAGCACTTCCCGGTCGAGGTAGGGTGCGCGCGCTTCGATCGACGCGAGCATCGTTCCCCGATCGACCTTCACCAACAGATTGTCGGGGAGATAGCTCATAAAGTCGAGCCACAGCAGGCGGTTCAACGACGGCTGCGCGGGGAACTGCTGCAAGGCTCGCTGCGCCCACTCGAGCGTGCCACCGTCCGGGCCCAGCGCGCCGAACCAGGTGAGGTGACGGGCGACCGGCTCGAGCTCCGCCGCGGCGACGAGCTGCTTGATGAGAAACTCCATCGTCACCCGGCCCGTCGACGCCGGGATCATCGTCAACAGGCGCTTGAGCAACGAGCGTCCCGGGAGTCTGCGCACCAGGCCCGCAGCCTTGTGACCCAGATAGGTGGGATAGCCACCGAACAGCTCGTCCGCACCCTCTCCGGAGAGCACCACCTTCACGTCCGCTCGCGCGGCGTCGGCGAGCAGGTAGGTGGGGAGAATCGCCGGGTCGCCGACCGGCTCACCGAGGCGCTCGGTTACGACGGCGAAGGCGTGGCGCAGCGCGTCCTCGTCCGCTGTGACGACGTGGTGCACCGTACGGATATCCCGGGTGACCGCCTGGGCGAAGTCGCTCTCGTCGAAACCGGCCGCCGTGAAGCGCACGGCGTAGGTGTGAATGCGCTCGCCCGGCATGACGCGCGCCGCCGCGCCGGCGAGGAACGAGGAGTCGAGGCCGCCGCTCGTGAATACGCCGACCGGGACGTCGGACATGAGCTCGCGCTCGACGGCGCGAAGGAGCGTCTGCCGGAGCGCAACGGGATCTTCGAGCCGCGACGGCGCCGACGCCGCCTGCGCCGCCGACCAGTACGGCCGCACGCGCGTGACCCCGCCGTCGGCTTCGAGCAGGTGCGCCGGTGGCAGTTTCCGGATGCCGGCGATCATCGTGGCCGGGGCGGGGACATACCCGAGCGCCGCGTAGCGGGCGGCGGCCTCGCGATCGAGGCGGCGGGGCTGATCGGGGAAGACGAGCAGCGCCTGCAGCTCGGATGCGAAGCGCAGTTCTCCGGCGACTTCAGTCCAGAAGAGCGGCTTCTCACCGGCGCGATCGCGCGCCAGGACGAGGCGCCTCCGCCGGTCGTCCCAGACGGCCAGCCCGAACATCCCCTCCAGCCGGGCGACGGCGTCGGGGCCGAAACGCTCGTAGAAGGGGACGATGTTCTCGATGTCGCCGCGCGAGCGGAACGGATAGCCCCAGCCGGTCGCCTCGGCCCGCAGCGCCGGGGAGTTGTAGATCTCGCCGTTGCACACCATCCAGATGGCGCCGTCGGGACTCTGAAACGGCTGGTCGCCGGTGGTGAGATCCATGATGGCGAGGCGTCGCGCTCCGAGGCGCGCGCGTTCGTGGCCGACGATCCGCTCGCCGTCAGGTCCGCGATGCGCGAGGGCGCGCGCCATCGCGGGGAGACAATCGGGATGCTTGAGCGGAGCGCCAACGAGGGAGACGACGCCGAAGATGCCGCACATTACCGCCCCACTCCTCCCTCCCGAATTGCGGAATGCGGGATGCGGAATGCGGAATTGTGCGTTGGAGCACCTGCCGAGCAGGGTCCGTAGGCGGCGTAATGAGTGTCGAGAAATAGCAGGGGCAGTGTCGCGAGCTCCGCGCGGACAGCGCGGTCGCCGGCGCGTGTCAGGAATATCGTGGGCTCGGCGCATGTGGCGAAACGCGCGCGCCAGGCGTCTGCCGGCAGCAAGGGAGAGCCGGGGACGGCGCGATAGGTCTCGGCGTAGTCGGCGATAAAGTTGCTCGTCAGCTCGCGGGCGTTGGCCGTCGCAACCGGAATCTGATTTCCCAAATAGAAGGGAAGCGACGGCGGATACACGGCGATGGCGAGGACGACGCCCTTGCCCCGCACCGAGTCGGCGAGGGCGGCCGCCGAACGATCTTCACCGACCGCGCGCATCAATGGCGCGGTGACGAGGGGCAACGCGATTACCGCCGCCGCATACCCCGCAGCGACGAGCGTCCGTTGGCGGCGCCAGGCGCCGAACCCCACGACCACCGCCGCGCTCACCAGCACGACGGCGAGCGCGACCCCCACGCCGGGGATCGACGCCCGCTCCGCGGCGGTAAGTGGAATCTTCGTCGGCAGGAGAACCGGGAGGAAAAGGAGCCCGGCGGCGAGAACAACCGCCGATCCGACGTAGACTTTCCAACCCGTGGCCGGTGGTTCCCGGGACAGGTGTCGGGCCGCGGCCAGTGCAAACGCCGGCATCAATGGCAGCACATACTGCGGCAGCTTCGACTGGTTCAGGGTGAAAAAGACGAGCGGTCCGAGCATCCAGCAGCCGAGCAGCAGCGCGTCCTGCGCCAGGGGATTCACCCGCCGCGCCTCCCATGTCCAGCGCACGCGCCCGCCGCCCAGCCTGCTCAGCGCAGGGACAATCCAGGGAAACGCGGCGACGGGAATGATGGGGAAGTAATACCAGAACGGCGCGGTGCGGTGGAAGCTCGTGGTGGTAAAGCGCTGAAAGGTCTCGCGGACGAAGGCGTAGTACGGGAACTCCGGGATGCGTGCGGTGACCGCCAGGAACCAGGGGAAGGCGACGACGGCAAAGACGAGCAGCCCGCGCCACGGAACGAGGCTGCGCAGCGGGCGCCCCGTGAGCACGGCGTGGGGCACGACGACCGCGAGCGGGATGAGGATCGCGATCGGTCCCTTGGTCAGGCCGCCGGCGCCGATCGCCGCCCAGGCGAGGACCGCATGGTCTTCAGCGAAGGCGATCACGGCCGCAGTCGTACAGAAGGAAAGAGTGCTGTCGAAAATAGTGGTGCGCGCATAGGCGAGCACCATCGGCATCGTGGCGAGCGCCACGCCGGCGAGCCATCCGGCAGCGGCACCGAAGCGGCGGCGCGCGAACCAGACGACCAGCGCGATCGTGGCCAGCGTCGCGAGATACGCCGGCAGCCGAGCCGCCAGCTCGTGAGGGCCAAGGAGCTGCATCGCTGCTGCCGCTGCGGCGAAGTAGAGCACCGGCTTGTCGAGGTAGGGGAGGCCGTCGAGATGCGGCACGACGTAGTCGTGCGTGGTGGCCATCTCGCGGGCCACTTCGGCGTTGCGGCCTTCGTCGGGATCGAGCAGGCGGCCGCCACCCAGGTTCCATCCGAGCGCCAGCGCCGCAAGCGCCAGGAGGAGGATGAGCCAGCGGTTGTCGACGCGCGCGGCGCGGGTCAACGGGGGGGGCCGCTCTCCGGTTGCGGCATCTGGCTGACGGTGATCGGCACCTGCGCGGCGCGCTCCCCGTCGACGGTGATATCGAACCGATACACACCCGCGTGGGGGAAGGGAACGTCGAACACGAGCACCGCGGCGGCTTCGATCTCGGTGACGCCGGCGGGAGGCTCAGCGAACGTCACGTTGCCGTTGCCGCCCAGGATCTCCGTGTCCTGCTCGTCCGCGAGGCGGATCTGGACGCCGTGCTC
>DASTHG010000137.1:0-4425 GCA_035718325.1 Gemmatimonadales bacterium
CGGTGACCTCGTGCAATCGACCGGCGGCAACGCGTCGGGTCCCGTGTCGCTGATGCAGGTGTTCGACGTGGCGACCGAGGCGATCAAGCAGGGCGGCACGCGGCGCGGCGCCAACATGGGCATCCTGCGCGTCGATCACCCCGACATCCTCGAGTTCATCACCTGCAAGGACGACCTCACCCAGGTGACGAACTTCAACATCTCGGTAGCCGTCACCGACGCGTTCATGGACGCCGTCGCGGAAGGGCGCCCCTACGACCTGATCCACCCGCGCACCAAACAGGTCGTGGGCCAGCTCGACGCGCGCGAAGTCTTCAAGAAGATCGTGCACGGCGCCTGGAAGACCGGCGAGCCCGGCGTGTTTTTCATCGACCGCGCCAACCAGTACAACCCGGTGCCGGCGCTGGGCAGCTACGAGGCGACCAACCCCTGCGGCGAGCAGCCGCTGCTCTCCTACGACGTCTGCAACCTCGGCTCGATCAACGTCGGATTGTTCGTGAAGGACGGCCAGGTCGACTGGGACCGGCTGCGCACCGCGGTGCACCTGTGCACGCACTTCCTCGACAACGTGATCGATGCGAACAAGTATCCGCTCTCGGAGATCGACGATCTGGCGAAGCGGATCCGCCGCATCGGTCTCGGGATCATGGGGTGGGCCGATCTGCTCGTGCAGCTCGGGATTCCCTACAACTCCGATGAGGGCGTGAAGCTGGGCCTCGAGCTCATGAATTTCGTCGACGAGGAATCGAAGGTCGCCTCGGAGAAGCTGGCCGAGACGCGCGGCGTGTTCCCGGAGTGGCCGCGCTCGATCTGGGGCCCCGATTCGAGCTGCGCCCGCGACGCCAAGGGCGCGCGCATCCGCCCCGAGCGGCGGCTCCGCAACTGCAACCTCACCACCGTCGCTCCCACCGGGACGATCTCGATCATCGCCGGCTGCAGCTCGGGGATCGAGCCGCTGTTCGCGGTGGCGTTCATGCGCAACCAGGCCGGCGTGCTGATGCCCGACGTGAATGAGGCGTTCGTGGCGCTGGCCAGGCAGGAAGGGTGGTACTCGGAGGCGCTGATGCAGCGCATCGCCGAGAGCGGCCACATCCACTTCGACGAAGTGCCGGCGCAGTGGCAGCGCGTGTTCGTCACGGCGCACGACGTCACCCCGGAGTGGCATATCCGCATGCAGGCGGCGTTCCAGGCGTTCACCGACTCGGCGATTTCCAAGACTTGCAACTTCCCGAATGAGGCGACCGAGGAGGACGTCGAGCAGATCTATCGCCTGGCGTTCGAGCTGGATTGCAAGGGCGTCACCGTCTACCGCGACGGCGCGCGCGAGATGCAGGTGCTGTCGACCGGATCGACCGCGAAGAAGGTGCAGGAGCAGTCGGGCACGGCGCCCGCCGCGGCGCCGGCCGGCGATTCCGCCCGGCAGCTCGCCGAGGCCCTCGGCCATGTCGCGGAGCTCGAGGCGGAGCTCGAGCGCACGCGTGTCGCGCTGCACGAGGTCGAGAGCGAGAACCTGCAGCGGCGCACCAAGCGCAGCCGCCCGGACCTGCTGCGCGGCACCACGCGGCGCATCGACACCCCGCTCGGCACGATGTACGTGACGATTACCGAGGACGACAAGGGCCAGCCATTCGAGATCTTCATGTCGCTCGGCAAAGCCGGCGCGCCGATCATGGCCGACGTCGAGGCGATCGGCCGGCTCATCTCGCTCGCGCTGCGCTCCGGCATCCCGCTCGCCGAGGTACACCGCCAGGTGCGCGGCATCTCCTCCGACCGCGTCGTCGGACTGGGACCGAGCAAGGTGCTCTCGGTGCCCGATGCCATCGGCATCGCGATCGAAAAGTGGCTGCAGGAGAAACAGGGCGTGCAGCAGGACCTGCTGGGCGCCTCCGCCACAACTGCGCGGGAAGCGTTGCGCCCGGCCGACATCGTGACCGGCGGGCAGGGGGAAGCGGCGCTGACCACCCCCGACCGCGCCCAGGACTTCATCGGGACGTGCCCGGACTGCGGCTCGCAGCTTGCGTTCGCCGAGGGGTGTGTCAAATGTCACGTGTGCGGCTTCAGCGAGTGCGGGTGAGTCGAAACCTCACGCCCGTAGTGTGACAACAGTCACGCCGCTGCCCGCCGCACCGGTGTAGCATCAGAGGTCATGACGAGCGCGATGGAAGCCCAGCGAATTACACCGACCCGCCTCCAGCCCAAGGGCTGGGCCCGCGTCGGGCCCGCCGGCGCCCACACCCTGCGGCGCGGCGCCTGGTATCCCGTGGTGCGGATGTCGTCGAGCAACATCGTGGTGCTCGACGTCAACCGTCGCAACGTCCCCGTCGACCGCCGGCTGCTCGAGATCCGCTACCAGCCGCCCGAGCGCTGGACGATCGTGCGCTGCGAGCCGCGGCTGATCGAGCGCATCGGCCGCATCTTCCCGCTCACCTACGCCGTCTGCCCCGCCTGCCGCCACCGCCAGGCGTTCGGCGCAGACTCGAAGCGGCTGACCTGCGACCGCTGCCATAATGCGGCGATCCTCGCCTGGGACGAGCTAAGCTGAGAAATGCAGAATGCTGAATGGTGAATGCAGAATGGTGAATTCAAATCATTCTGCATTTTTCATTCTGCATTCTGCATTTTAGAGGGCCACCAACACATCCCCCACCTCCACTACCCCCCCCCCCAGCGCCGTACAGTAAAACCCCCGCATCCCATCGTCGAGAAACTGCAGGTGCTCTTTCATCACCGCGCTCTCGACCGTGCCGCCCAGCGCCCACCCGGTGAACGGGCGGCAGGGGTGTGCCACCTGCAGCACCTGCAAGCGGGCGCGCTCCTGGCCGTCGCCGCCGACGATCGCCAGTCCGAGGGCGACGTCGTCGAAGTTGAAGCGGTTCGGGGCTTCGGCGATCAGGTTCTCGCCGGCGCACCCGGTGAAGAGATGAGGGCCGAACTTGTCGCGCATCGCGGCGTAGTGGCCGGTAAAGCCGACGGAGACCCCGTGCAGGCCGTCGTCGTTCTTGGTGGCGGGATGAGCGCGGTGGTGTACGTCCACCAGCCAGCCCCCGTCCGCGGCGCCCATCACCCCGTCGGGGGACAGGGCGAGACGATCGACGGCGAGGATCGGGGTCGGATCGTAGCGCCGCTCCGGCTTCACGCCGGTCTTCAGGGTGGTGCGTTGGATCTGGAGACGAACGAGGCGACCGAGCTCGCGCATACCGCAAAATAGCACCTCGGGCTATCTTGGTGGTCCAATGGCGTCCAAGGGCTGGGCCCGCTGTCTCGATTCCGTAGCCGACGTCCTCCGCCGCGGTGCCTGGTACCCGATCGTCGAAGAATCCGCCGACCACGTCGTGCTCGATGTGCACGAGAAGCGGATCCGACTCTCCCGCGCCGACCTGCAAGTACGCCTCACCCCGCCCGACCACTGGAGCATCGTCGTCCGCACCGGCGTGATGCGCCCCACCTTGGGCGGCACCAAGGACTCGGTGACCCAGACCTACGCCGTCTGCCCCTCCTGCAACGAACGCCAGGAGTTCAACGGTAAGCCGACACTGCTGAAGTGCACGCGCTGTAAGGGCGAGGCTTCGGTGGACTGGTCAGTGACCTGTTAAGAAGAAGCGCTATCGGCTATCAGCTATCGGCTATCAGCTAGGAACCCCCCAGCATCCTTGTTGAGGGGTTTTTGATTAGCCGATAGCCGATAGCCGATAGCTGATAGCTGATAGCTGATAGCCTACTTCACTCCTGCCGGCTCCAACCGCTCCAACACCGGCCCCAAGAGTCGTACAGCGATGTAGCACTCCGCCCCCAACACCGGCGCGCCAACGAGAGCCCACGTCAATCCCGCGGCGATCGGGCCGGCGCCGAGCATGCGAGCGAGAACCGCCGCGACGCCCCCCAGAATGGCGGCGGGGAATACCGCGACCACCAGCGCGATGCCGGTGCCGAGGAACGTGACGATCCGCTGGCCGGTGGCCTCGAAGCCGGTGGCGCGCTCGGGGCCGATGGCGCTCCAGGCGGGGAACAGCAGTGCCGCGGCGTTCTGTACCAGAAAAAGCACGGTGACGACGGGCGGGGTGACCACGGCTACGCCGGCGAGCAGCGCGAGCCGGTCGCCGATGCCCATCCGGACGCTGTCGCTCGCCAGCGACGCGATGAACGCCGTCGTCCACCCGGCGATCGCGATGCCGGAGATGACCAGGGCGGGGCCCAGCACTTCAGCGCCCACGATTCCGTAGCCCCGCATCGGCAGCGACTTCAGCACGTCGAGCAGCTCGAGGTCGCGCCGCAGGTCGTAGCGCAGCGCCAGTGGTCCGAACAGCACCGCCACACCTGTGAGGGCGATCGCCAGCACGGCGACGAGGTTGGGTCCCCGCGCGGCGCCCGGCTCCCCCAGCACCACTCCCATCCCCACCACGAGAAGCAGGATGAGGAGCAGGCTGC
>DASTHG010000138.1:0-2824 GCA_035718325.1 Gemmatimonadales bacterium
GCACCGCGAACAGCCGGCCGAGGCTCCGCAGCAACAATCCCGAGCTGACGAGCAACACGAGCGCGAGGGCGACTTCGGCGGTGACCAGCACTCCGCGCGCGCGCCGGTGGCCGCCCACGCTGCGCCGCGATCCGTGCTGCAGGTCGAGGTGCGGGTCGGTCTGCGCCGCCTGCAGGGCCGGCACCAACCCCACCGCGAGTCCGATCAGGGTGGTAACCCCCAGCCCGAATGCGAAAACCGCTCCATGCACGCCGATGGCCCCGAGGCGTGGCAGCTCGGGTGGACTGAGGGCGACCAGCGCGCGGACCCCGAGGACCGCGACGATCATCCCGGCCGCGCCACCGAGGAGGGCCAGCAGCAAGCTTTCGGTCAAGAGCTGGCGCATCAGCCGGCTCCGCCCAGCGCCCAGCGCAGCGCGCAACGCAACCTCGGCGCGCATCTGAACCCCGCGGGCCAGGAGCAGATTGGTTACGTTCACGCAGGCGATCACGAGGACCAGGATCACCGCACCGAGGAGCGTGACGAGCGCCGGCCGCACGGCGGCCGTCAGCTCCTGGTGTAAGGACACGACGCTGAACTGCGCATTCGGGTCATAGGTCTCGGGATGCTGTTCCGCCAGCACCGCCTTCCCCACCGCCTGGACGTCACGCCGCGCCTCATCGATACCGACTCCCGGCAAGAGCCGGGCAATCGTCCGCAGGTGATGCCCCCAGGCCTGACCCTGGGTCAGGTCGTACTGCAGCGGTGCCCATGCTTCGGCCGACGGCGCCAGGACATTCTCGAAGCTCCGCGGCAGCACGCCGATGACCTCATAGGCGTCGTCGTCGAGCAGCACCGGTCGGCCGATGACCGCGCGGTCCGCGCCGAAGCGCCGGCGCCACAGCGCATCGCTGATGATCACCACGTTCGGCCCGTGCAGGCGGTCGTCGGTGGGCGTGAAGTCTCTTCCCAGCGCAAGAGGGACGCCCAGAACGTGGAAGTAGCTCGCGCTGACGCGCTGCCCCTGGATGACCTCCGGCTCGGCGAGGCCCGTGAGCGCCGGCTGCCATGGCTTGAGGACGGCGATGGCATCGAACGAGCGGGCCCGATCGACGAACGCGCGGTACATGGCGTACGTGCCGGCGTTGCGCCTGCCGTCGCTCGCGACTTCGAGCAGGGACATGATCCGGCCGGATGCTTGGTAGGGCAGATCCTCGACCAGGATCGGGTTGACCGCACCGAAGATGGCCGTCGTGGAGCCGATCCCAATCGCCAAGGTGAGCACCGCGACCACGGTGAATCCCGGCGCACGCCGCAGCCGGCGCGCGGCATAGCGCAGATCCGCAAGCAGCACCTCGAGCGCGTTCTCCCACCCCACAGCCCGCACTTGCTCGCGGACCGTGGTGACGTTGCCAAGCTCGAGCCGTGCCGCGCGCCGCGCATCGTCGGGCGACAGGCCGCGGGCGCGATGCGCCGCAGCGGCCTGGTCCAGGTAGTCCTGAACCTCGTCGGCGACATCCTGGTCGGCCGCACGCCGGTGGAACAGCGCGCGCAGGCCGCGCGTCAGCTGGCGCCCGACCATCACCCCTCCGCCTTGAGCAGACGCGCGACCGCGGTAACGCGCCGCGTCCAGTCCGCGGCCTCGAATTCGAGCTGCTTGCGACCGGTCCGCGTCAGCGCATAAAACCTGGCGCGGCGCGAGTTCTCGGTCTGGCGCCATTCGGCGTCGAGCCAGCCGGCGCGCTCGAGCCGCTGCAGCGCCGTGAGCAGCGATCCGGGATTGACCTTGAAGACGCCGCGTGAGACCTGCTCGATGCGGCGCGCGATGCCGAAGCCGTGCAACGGCTGCAGGCTCAGGGTCTTCAGAATCAGCAGGTCGAGGGTGCCCTGGATGACGTCAGTATTGATCTCGTCCATGGAAGGAGCCTAGCCCCCATTCATCTTGATCGTCAAGATGTGGTCGTCAAGATTAGGTCAGAGAGAAGGGACGAGACGTCGAGGGAGACGCACACCCGCCGAGCCGCCGGGTGGACGCCCAGGAATTGGGGGCTAGGTCTTCCCAAACCCTCCCTCCTCGGCGTCCACTCAGCGGCTCGGCGGCTAGGCGTCTCCCTCGCAGTCTAGGCGTCTTGACGTCTGTGATACTAGAATGGCTGCCATGGCCCCCTCTGACCGCGTCCGTGCCTTTCACCGGCTGCATGAGTCCGGCTGTTTCGTCATCCCGAATCCCTGGGACCGCGGCAGCGCGCGTCTGCTCGCCCAGCTCGGCTTCCCCGCCCTCGCCACCACGAGCTCCGGCTTCGCGTGGTCGATGGGGCGCCCTGACAACGGCGTGACGCTGGAGCAGGCCCTGGCGCACTTCCGGGCGATCGCGGAGGCGGTGGAAATCCCCGTGTCGGCCGATTTCGAGCACGGCTTCGCTGATCAGCCGGCGCAGGTCGCCGAGCACGTCAGCGCCGCGACGCGGACGGGCATCGCGGGACTGTCGATCGAGGACTCGACGGGAAACGATGCCGATCCACTCTATCCGTTCGACCTCGCCGTCGAGCGCATCCGCGCCGCGCGCTCTGGGATAGACGCGTCGGGGACGGCCGTGCTCCTCACCGGGCGCTCGGAAGGGTTCGTCGCGGGGCGGCCCGATCTGGCCGAGACGATCCGCCGGCTGCGGGCCTACGCGGCGGCCGGCGCCGACTGCCTCTTCGCCCCGGGGATCAAGAGCGTCGCCGACATCACGGCCGTGGTCCGGGCCGTAGCCCCGAAGCCCGTCAATGTTCTCGTGGGGAGCGATTGGACGACGGTGCCGCAGCTGGCGGAGCTCGGCGTACGCCGCATCAGCACCGGCGGT
>DASTHG010000139.1:0-14010 GCA_035718325.1 Gemmatimonadales bacterium
CAGGGATGCGAGAGATCGGTGAGGCCGTTGATCACCGGGATCGTGGCGCAGCGCGCCAGCTCCTCCACCTCGGCATGATCGAAGGTGCGAATCATGATGCCGTGCACGTAGCGCGACAGCACGCGGGCGGTGTCGGGGATCGGCTCTCCGCGCCCGATCTGGATGTCGCGCGAGGAGAGGAACAGCGCCTGGCCGCCGAGCTGGAAGGTGCCGGTCTCGAACGACACCCGCGTTCTGGTGCTCGACTTGGCGAAAATCATCGCCAGGGTTTTCCCGGCGAGCGGCGTTTCGCGGTAGGTACGGCGCTTCATCCGCTCGGCCAGGTCGAACAGCCGGGCGATCTCCTCGCCGGTAAAGTCGGTGACGGCTAGAAAGTCCCGTTTCTGCATGGCTTCCCGAGGCAGGTCAAAATGACAGTAACCGCCTGCACACTTTACCTACGGCGGTGGAGGGGAGTCAAGCCGAAGGCGATTCCATGAAATAGTCGTGCAGCGCGGGGTCGATGCGGCGCGGGCGGCCGGTGGCGGCGTTGATGGGGCACCAGACGCTGCGCACATCGGCGAGCACGGTGCCGTCGGCGGAGCGGGTGAATTGCACGAAGCGCTCGAAACGGGTCCCGGTGGCCTCGCCGACCCACGTCGTGGCGATCACGCGATCGCCGGGGCGCGCCGCCTGGCGGTAGTCGATCTCGTGGCGCAGCACCACCCACACCACCTCCGCCTGCAGCTGCGCGGGGGCCGCCGCGCGCCAATGCGCCGTCGCCGCCTCCTGCACCCAGCGCAGGTAGACGACGTTGTTGACATGGCCCAACTCGTCGATGTCCTGGGGAGAAATGGTGACGGGGTGCGCGAAGCGAACGGGCCGCTGCCCGGCCTCCGTCACAGGATGTAGCGCCGCAGGTCCTCGTCGTCCACGATCTTCTCGAGCCGTGTCCGCACTGCCTGGGCATCGAAGACGATCTGCTTGGTAGGATAGTCGGGGAGCTCGAACAGAACGTTCTCGAGCAGCGTGCTCATCACCGTGTGCAGGCGGCGCGCCCCGATGTTCTCCATGCGGTCGTTGACCTTGGCGGCGATGCGCGCGATTTCCGCTACGCCATCCGTGGTGAACGTCAGCGTCGCCCCCTCCACCTGACACAGCGCGGCGTACTGCTTGGTGAGCGCGTTCTCCGGCTCGGTCATGATGCGGATGAAATCCGCCTCGGTGAGCGGCGCCAGCTCCACGCGGATCGGAAAGCGCCCCTGCAGCTCGGGGATCAGATCCGACGGCTTGGACACGTGGAATGCGCCGGCCGCGATGAAGAGGATGTGGTCGGTGCGGACGTAGCCGTAGCGTGTCTGCACGGTCGAGCCTTCGACGATCGGCAGCAGGTCGCGTTGCACGCCTTCGCGCGACACGTCGGGGCCCGCGGTGTTGCGCTCACCCGAGATCTTGTCGATCTCGTCGATGAAGATGAGGCCGTGGTTTTCGACGCGATCGAGCGCCTCGTTCACCACGTCGTCCATGTCGACCAGCTTCTTCAGTTCCTCGTCGATCAGAATTCGGCGCGCCTCGTGCAGGTGTACGGTGCGCCGTTTCTTGCGCTTCGGCATCATCTCCTGCAGCATCTCGGTGAAGTTGACGTCCTGCCCCTCCATCCCGGGCGGCGGCTGCATCCACTCGAGCATCGGATAGCTCTGCTGCTGCACTTCGATCTCGACGTCGCGCTCCTCCAGCTTTCCTTCCTTGAGCTGTGCCCGCAGCTTCTCGCGGGTGCGGCGGCGGCGCTCCTGACTCTCGACGTCGGCGTCCGCCTCTTTCGGGGTCACATCTCCCTTGGAGGACACGACGAAGAGCGGGCGTGTCCCGCCCGCCCCACCCTCCTCCGGGCGGTCGGGCGGTCGGGCGGTCGGCGGACTCGGCGGCGCCGGAAGCAGGATGTCGAGGAGGCGGTCTTCCGCCCGTGCCTCTGCCTGCGGATAGACTTCGTCCTCGCGCTCCGAGCGCACCATGTTGATCGAGACGTCCACCAGCTCGCGGATCATCGACTCGACGTCGCGGCCGACGTAGCCTACCTCGGTGAACTTCGACGCCTCGACCTTGAGGAACGGCGCGCCCGCGAGTCGGGCGAGACGGCGCGCGATCTCCGTCTTTCCCACGCCGGTGGGCCCGATCATGATGATGTTGTTGGGGAGGATCTCGTCCCGGATGTCCTCCGGCGCCTGCGACCGCCGCCAACGGTTGCGAATTGCGATCGCCACCGCCTTCTTCGCCTCGTCCTGTCCTACGATGTAGCGGTCCAGCTCGGAGACGATCTTCTTGGGCGGCAGCTCCTCGAGCCACGGGAGCGCCTCCGCTTCGATCGCTGCCGGCGTCGCGGGCAGCGATTCGTCGGCGGGCGGCGGACTGGAGGTCGGCGTCGCCATCACGAAAGCTCGAGGATCGAGATGTGGCTGTTCGTGTAAATGCAGATCTCGGCCGCGATCTCGAGGGCGCGCTGCACGATCTCCTTCGGGGCCTGATTCGACGTCCCGATCAGCGCCCGCGCGGCGGCGAGGGCATAGCTGCCCCCCGAGCCGATCGCCAGAATGCCGTCGTCGGGCTCGATCAGCTCGCCCGTGCCGGAAAGGACGTAGCCGTGCTCCTTGTCGGCGACGGCAAGCAGCGCCTCGAGCCGGCGCAGCACGCGGTCGGAGCGCCAGTCCTTCGCCAACTCTACCGCGGCGCGCGGCAGGTTGCCGGGATAGCGCTCGAGCTTCTCTTCGAACTTCTCGAACAGGGTGAACGCGTCGGCTGCGGCGCCGGCGAACCCCGCGAGGATGCGTCCGCCCTTCAAGGGGCGCACCTTCTGCGCGTTGGCCTTCATCACGGTGTCGCCCACCGTGACTTGGCCGTCGCCGCCCATCGCTACTTTGCCATCTTTGCGCACGCACAGCACGGTCGTGGCGTGAAACACCGGCAGGGACACCGCGATCGATCCTTTCCGCTACGCCCGGGGATGGGCGTCATGATAGACCTGTTTGAGCCGCTCGACCGACGTATGAGTATACACCTGCGTGGTGCTGAGCGAGGCGTGCCCCAGCAGCTCCTGCACCGCGCGCAGGTCGGCGCCGGCGTCGAGCAAGTGGCTCGCGAACGAGTGGCGCAGCGAGTGCACGTGCAGCTCGCGGCCCCGCGGCAGCTGGTCGAGCAAGCCGCGCACCGCGAGCTGCACACCGCGCGGGGACAGCCGCCCGCCCCGCGCGTTCAGGAACAGGGCGCGGCGGTCCCCGGTTCCGGGCGCCCGCTGCTCGTCGCGCCGCCGCAGGTATTCCCGTAGCGCGCGCGCTGCGTGCCCGCCCACCGGGAGCAGCCGCTCCTTCTTGCCCTTGCCGCGCACTTTCACCTGGTCGGACACGAGATCGACGTCGCCATCCGACAATCCGGCCAGCTCGGCGAGGCGCATCCCCGTCGCGTAGAACAGCTCCAGCATCGCCCAGTCGCGCACCGCTTTGAAATCGCCGGCGGCGGCGCCGCGCTCGGCCGCGGCGAAGAGCATCTCGGTCTCGGCACGGTCGAGGTAACTCGGCAGGCGTCGCTCGAGCTTTGGAGTACGCGCCGCGCGCGCGGGATTCACGGCGACTCCGCGCGTCGCGCCGAGGAACCGGTAGAACGTGCGCAGCGCGGAGAGCGCCCGGGCGACACTGCGGCGCGCCAGCCCGCGCTGGTCCATGCTGCCGAGCCAGCCGCGGATCGCGAGCCGGTCGACGGCCTCGAAGCTCCAGCGGCCGCCGTAGTAGCGGTCGCAGAACGCGGCGAAATCGCGCACGTCGCGCGCGTAGCCCTGCACGGTGTGCGGCGAGTCGTTGCGCTCCTTGCCGAGGAACGCGATGAACTCGCCGATCCGCGCCGCGGTGCCGGCGCTCATGCAACTACCGCTGCGCCGATCGACACGGCATACGTCTCGATCTCGTGGAGTGCGCGCTCGACCAGCAGCGCCTTGCGCCGCTCCTTGTCGCGCAGCGGCGGATCCAGCGGCTCGAGCAGCCCGAAGTTGGCGTTCATCGGCTGAAAGCGGGCCGGATCGCACGCCACGAGATAGTGACACAATGCACCGAGCATCGTGGTCGGTGGCGGAACGAGCGGCACCGCTCCCGCAAGCAGACGGGCCAGATTCAATCCGGCGAGCAGTCCCGAGGCCGCGGACTCGGTGTACCCCTCGACACCCGTGATCTGCCCCGCGAACAGCAGCAGCGGATTGTCTTTCACCGCGAGATGCGGGGACAGCGTCGCGGGCGCGTTCACGTAGGAATTGCGGTGGATGCTCCCCATGCGCAGGAACTCGGCGCGCTCCAGCCCCGGAATCAACGGAAGGACGCGCCGCTGCTCGCCGGTCCGCATCCGCGTCTGGAAGCCGACGAGATTCCACATCTGGCCGGCGCGATCCTCGCGGCGCAGCTGCACCACCGCGAACGGTTGACGGCCGGTGCGCGGATCGGTGAGTCCCACGGACTTCATGGGGCCGAAGCGCAGCGTATCCCGCCCGCGGCGCGCCATCTCCTCCACCGGGAGGCAGCCTTCGAAGTACGGCGTCTGGTCGAATTCGTGCGGGGACTCGTACTGATCGGCTCGGACGAGGGCCGTCACGAAGGCATCGTACTGGGCCTCGTCCATGGGCGCGTTGAGGTAATCGTCACCGTCTCCCTTGCCGTAGCGCGAAGCGCGGAACAGGACACCGTGATCGAGCGAGTCGGCGGCGACGATCGGGGCGATGGCGTCGAAAAACGCGAGCGACGCCGCACCGAGCCGCCGGGCGATGGCCTCGGCGAGGTGATCGGACGTAAGCGGGCCGGTGGCGATGATCCCCGCCTCGGGGAGCTCGGTCACCTCCCCGCGCACGATGGTGAGGTTGGGATGAGCGGCCAGGCGCTCCTGCATGGCGCGCGCGAAGGCGACCCGGTCGACCGCGAGCGCGCTGCCACCGGGGACACGCGTCGTGTCGGCGACGGCGAGGACCAGGCTGCCGAGCCGGCGCATCTCGGCCTTGAGCAGGCCGTGCGCGTTGCCCGTCTCCACCGACTTGAAGGAATTGCTGCAGACCAGCTCGGCTAAGGTGTCGGTCTGGTGCGCCGGGGTGCGGGCGGCGGGACGCATTTCGTGCAGCGTCACGCGGACGCCGCGCTCGGCGAGCGCCCAGGCCGCCTCGCATCCGGCGAGGCCGCCCCCGACGACGGTGGTGCTCAGGCCGCGTCCGGCTCCGCCGGTCCGCTCGCCTCCACGGGGTCCACCGTCACTTCGTGTCCGCACTTGAGGCACTTGCGCGAGGCTCCCATCGTCTTGGACTGCTTCTCTTCCATCCCCACGAAGCCGCAGTTCGGGCAGGCGACCGGGACGGGCCGGTTCCACACCGAGAAATCGCAGTCGGGATAGCGGGTGCAGCCGAAGAAATTGCGTCCCTTGCGCGTGCGCCGTTCGGCGATGTCGCCCTGCCCGCACTTGGGACAGGTGATGCCGAGCGGCACCGGCCGCGTGTGCTTGCACTTGGGGAAGCGGGTACAGGCGAGGAACTCCCCGAAGCGGCCGGTCTTGATGACCATCGGCGCGCCGCACTCTTTGCAGATCTCGTCGGAGGGCTTGTCGGGGATCTTGTCGCGGCCGATCGGCTTGGTGAAGCGGCAGTCGTCGGGGTAGCGGGTGCAGGCGATGAACGGCCCGAAGCGCCCGCTGCGCACTTCGAGCGGCGAGCCGCAGGTGGGGCAGCGCTCGTCCTGCAGCTTCGACAGGTCGTGCACGTCGTGCAGGATGGCGGGAATGTCCACACTCGTCAGCGCGGTGTTGAACGGTCCCCAGAAGTCACCGAGCACGTTCTGCCAGGCGAGATCGCCTTCCTCGACCTTGTCCAACTCGGTCTCCATCTGCGCCGTGAACCCGACCTCGAAGGTATCCGGGAAGCAGCGACGCATCACCTTCCACACCTTCTCGCCGAGGGTCGTCGGCGAGAAGCGGCGCTCCTTGGTGGTCGCGTACCAACGGGTCTGCAGCGTGCCGATGATCGCGGCATACGTGGACGGCCGGCCGATCCCCTTCTCTTCCAGCGCCTTCACGAGGCTCGCCTGGCTGTAGCGCGGCGGCGGCTCGGTGAAGTGCTGCGAGGGCACGATCTGGCGCAGCGTCGGGCGGTCGCCCTTGTCGAGCGGCGGAATCGGCCCGAAGTCGTCGCCGCTCTTGGCGTCCTCGACCTCGTGGCCTTCATGGAACAGCACGCGATAGCCGTCGAACAACACGACGGAGCCCGTCGCCCGGAACAGGAAGCGGCCCAGATCGAAGTCGACCGTCGTCAGCTCGTACAGCTCGGGCGTCATCTGCGAGGCGACGAAGCGCCGCCAGATGAGCTGGTAGACCTTGAACAGATCGGACTCCAGGTGCGGCTTCATCGCCTCCGGCCGGTGGGCGACGTCGGTCGGGCGGATCGCTTCGTGGGCGTCCTGCACGCGCGAGGCGCCCTTCTTCCCCACGTGCGCGTTGGGCGTCGCCGGGAGGTACTTCGCGTCATAGTTGGCCGAGATGAACTCTCGTGCCTGGGCGATCGCCGAGTCGGCGACGCGCACCGAGTCGGTGCGCATGTAGGTGATCAGCCCAACGGGCCCCTCCGCCCCAATCTCGATGCCTTCGTACAGTGCCTGCGCGGCCCGCATCGTCCGCTTGGGAGAAAACCCGAGCTGCTTGGCGGCTTCCTGCTGCAGGGTGCTGGTAATGAAGGGGGCGGGCGGATTGCGGCGCCGCTCCTTCTTCGTGACGTCGGTGACGACGAAGGGGAGCTTCGCGGCGGCGTCGACGATCTCGCGGGCCTCCGCCTCGGCCTTGATCTCCGGTTTGTGTCCGTCGACCTTGTGCAGCCGCGCCTGGAACGCCTGGCCGTCCTTTTCCAGCTCGGCCTCGATGGTCCAGTACTCCTGCGGGACAAAGCGGCGGATCTCTTCTTCGCGCTCGCAGATCAGGCGTAGCGCCACGGTTTGCACGCGCCCCGCCGACAGCCCCGACTTGATGCTCTTCCAGAGCAGCGGGCTCGCCTTGTAACCCACCAGACGATCGAGGATGCGGCGCGCCTGCTGTGCGTCGACCTTTTTCTGATCGATGTCGAGGGGATGGGCGATGGCGTGGGAGACCGCGTCCTTCGTGATCTCGTGGAACAGGACGCGGCGCACTTTGCCGCCGTTGCCGAGCTGCGAGGCCACGTGCCAGGCGATGGCTTCGCCTTCGCGGTCGGGATCGGTGGCGAGCAGCACGCGCTCGGCGCCCTTCGCCGCGCGCTTGATCTCGGCCAGTGTCGTGGCCTTTTCCTTGATGGTGACGTACTCGGGGGCGAAGCCGTTCTCGATGTCCACGCCGAGCTTGCGGGGCGGCAGATCGCGGATGTGCCCCACCGTCGCTTTGACGGTGTAGCCGCGGCCGAGGTACTTGCCGATCGTCTTCGCCTTGGTGGGAGATTCGACGATCACCAGCGAGCCACCCGGGGCGACCGCTTCCTCCTCGGCACCGTTGTCCGACACGGGCTCGTCGGGAGGCGGCACGGCCGCGGCGCGCTTGGCGCGCGTCCGTTTCGGCTTGTCCTGGGCTTCTTTCTTCACCGACTTCTTCTTACCAGCCACCGATCAACCTTTCTTCAAGCGGGCGCGGGTTCGCATCTTTACCATCCTGCCCGAGCCCGCGCAAGTCGCACGATTTCTTCAACCACCTTGGCGGGCGCCTTGCGATCCGTCTCAACTGTGGCGTCCGCCAGAACATAGAACGGTTCCCGCTCCTTGAGGAGCTGCCGCATTTGTAACGCGGGGTCCTCTCCCATCAACACGGGACGGTTCCCCTGCGGGGCGGCGCGCGACGCCGCGGTCTCGGCGCGCGTCTTGAGATACACCACGAGCCCCCGCTGTTGCACCGAGGACAGCGCCCCCGGCTGCGCCGCCCAGCCCCCGCCGGGGGCGATGATCGCCGGCGCGCCGCCGAGCGCCGCTTCCATCTCGACGCGCTCCATCTCGCGGAACACCCCTTCGCCCTTCTCCGCGAAGATCATGGATATGGGGCGCCCCTCCTTGCGCGTCACAGTGGCGTCGATGTCCATGAACGGGGCCTTGAGGGCGTCGGCGACCAATTTGCCGACGGTGGTCTTGCCCGAGCCCGGCAGGCCGATCAGCACGACGTGGCGGATCATGAGGCCGCTCCCCGCGGCATGCGTGCGTGCAGCTGTGCGAGATAGCCGTCGACGTTGCGCTTCAACTCGCCGAGTGAATCGCCGCCGAACTTCTCGATCACCGCCTGGGCCAGCACAAACGCCGTCATCGCCTCCGCGATGACCCCCATCGCCGGGACTGCCGTCACGTCGGACCGTTCCGATTGCGCCTGTGCGACGGCGCCGGAGGCGAGGTCCACGGTCGCGAGCGGCGACATCAGAGTCGAAATCGGCTTCATCGCCGCGCGCAGCACCAGCGGCTCTCCGGTCGACATCCCGCCCTCGGTGCCGCCGGCGCGGTTGGTCGCCCGCACGAACCCGGGGAGGATTTCATCGTGCACCTCGCTGCCCTTGCGGCGGGCCGCCTCGAACCCGAGTCCCAGACCCACCGCTTTCACCGCCGGAATCGACATGATCGCCTGTGCCAGACGCCCGTCGAGCTTGGTGTCCCACGACGCATGCGATCCCAGGCCCACGGGAAGACCGAGGGCGACGACCTCGACCACGCCGCCGAGCGTGTCGCCCGCCGCCTTCGCCGCGTCGATGCGCGCGATCATCTCGCGTTCGGCAACGGGGTCGATGCAGCGCACGGGGCTCTGATCCGCCGCGGGGTTGAGCGGGACCGGGAGCGGGGTACGGGGGGTCGCGACGACGCCACCCAGCTCGACGACATGAGATCCGATCTCGACCCCCAGGTGCGCCAGTAACGCCCGGCACACGGCGCCGCAGGCGACGCGCGCCGCGGTCTCTCTGGCGCTGGCGCGCTCCAGGATGTCGCGTGCGTCGGCGCGGTCGAACTTGAGAGCGCCGGTGAGGTCGGCGTGTCCGGGACGCGGCCGGGTGACGCGGCGGCGGCGCTCCTCCCCCGGCGTCTCGGCCTCGGGCGCCATGACGTCCTGCCAGTGGGTCCAGTCGCGGTTCCACACGAGCATCGCGATCGGCGCGCCGATGGTCTCACCGGCGCGCACGCCCGCCAGCCACTCGATCTCGTCGGCCTCGATCTTCATGCGCGCCCCGCGGCCGTATCCCGCCATGCGGCGTTTCAGCTCGCCGTTGACGGTGGCGGCGCTGAGCGGCAGCCCCGCGGGCATGCCTTCGAGCACCCCGACGAGCCCGCGGCCGTGGCTTTCCCCGGCGGTGGTGAAGCGGACCGTCACCGCCTGTCCCTGTGGCGCATATACCGGACAATAGCACGCGAGCCCGACTTTTGGGTCGGGCTCGTGCCGGTCCGTACCGGGAGGGCGGATTCGCTCACCGCGTTCTCACGCTCCCGCGAATCGGGAACGGATTGGCGATAGCCGGGAGGCGCACCATCACGAGGCCACGAGCGGTGATACCGAAGAGGAGCTGGTTGCCCGCGGCGTCCCGCGCCACGCGTAACGGTCCGATGATCGGATCGCGGATCGGAATCGACCCCACGACGCCGTAGAAGAAGGTGTCGAAGATGTCGATGTTGCCGTCGGGCCGCGCCGAGAACAGGATGCGGTTGTTCGGGTTGCCGGGCCCGCCGAACGTCGGCGTCCCGGGCTGCCCCGCCGCGAAGTTGTGATTGTAGTTCATGTCCATGCCCGGCGCCCCGACCGGTGCCACCGAGGCGCCCTTCAGGCGCAGCCCTTCGTCGAGGAAGTAGATCGAGTCGGCACGAACGACGTTGGTCAGCCCGTTGAAGTTCGTGGCGATCGCCGAGACGCGCACGCCGGTGTTGCTGATGAAATCACTGACGTCGACGCCCGGCGACATCCCCTGATCCACATCGTCGAAGCCCGCATCGGTCGTTCCGCCACCCGTCGCGCAGGGGCCCACGGGGACATCATGGGTCAGCGGGGCTTTCGCGGTGTACGCGAACACCCGCGCGAACTGGGCCTGGACGCCACCCTCGCCGATGAACGCATGGGTGAAATTCCCCGAGTTGCGGGCGAACGTCGAGTCGCCGAGCCCGAACGTATTGAGCGTCACATTGATCCCCGCGCACGCCGACAGGATCACTTTGGACTGATTGTACGGGAGGCCGCGCCGCAGCTCGATGCGGAGCGTATCGGTGCCCGCACCGACCGGCGTAGTGCCGATCTCCCAGAAGAAGTGGCCGAACAGGTTGGCGACGTTCCCGGTGTTGATGAGCTTCTCCATGCGGAGCGTGGCCCGGCCGTTGAACGGCGACGTACTGCTCTGCGTCGGCGTGGTGGAATAGATCGCGAAGATGGAATCCGGAGCGCAGGCGGTCCCGCCCCCCGCACGGCACACGGTCGCGACGTACTGCGGCCGGTCGGACACGTCGTAGACGGTGATCTCCTGACGGAACCCTCCGCCCAGCTGCAGGACCTTGTACGTCTCGATCAGGTAGTTCGGCAGGTCCTGCCGCCACACGAGACGGCGCGCGCCCGGGCGCACGTCGATGACGGACAACTCGGTACCGCCGGAGTTCGCCACGACGACCGTGTCGCCATAGTTGCCGAGCGTGTCGCGCGGCCACAACGCGATGCCCCAGGGCTGCGGACCCGCGGTGGGAATGCCGCCCGCCACGAACGACGTATTGGCGACCTGGAAGATCTCGACGCGCGACAGGGTCGGATTGGTCAGGAACAGGGTGCTGTCGTTGGCATCGAAGATCGCGTCGGCGATCGTGCCGCCCGCAGGCAGGGGACGGGTGACTCCCGCCACCACCGTCGCGGTATCGCTCTTTTGCGCCGCGCCCGGCACGCCCCCCACCTGGGAGAACGCGCAGTTGCGCGCGGTGGCCTTATCGCAGGCGTACCCCTGGACCAGGACGTCGGTCGGGAACGTGGTGACGATGCTGGCCAGGTTGAGCGAGAAGTTGCGCGTCACGTCCGACAGGTTGCCGGCCGAGACGTCCAGGCTGTCGAAGCGCAGCACGGCTCCACCGAGCGAGCGCACGCGCATTCCGATCCAGCTGATGGCGCTCGGGTCCGTGGCGTGCACACTGACGCTGTCACTCACCTCGACCCGCGTGGGCACGGCGTCGGACACCGAGGGGGGCGTCGTGTCGGTCGCGGCGGTTTGCAGCGTGACGACCACCGAGCTCGAGGTGCCGCGGCGGCCGCCCGAATCCTCGGCGAAGCCCGTCAGGGTGATCGTGCCGCTCGCGGCGGCGACCGTCACCGTGTCGTAGTAGACGACCGAGTCGGGGTACGGAACCGGATAGGAGGCGGAGTCCGTCCCGGTCGGGTTGGTGACGGCGCCCGGGGGCGACGCCAGGAAGCCGACTTTGCGGATGCCGCCCTGATGGAACGCGATCACCTGGATCGGCAGGCTCAGACCGGTCGAGGCCTGCGCCCCGTTGACCGGTTGCACGATGAGGATGTTCAGCGCCTGCACGTTGATCATGAAGATCTGGATCGTGTCTTCCGAGAAATTGCCGGCGCCGTCCACGGCGCGGCCGACGACGCGGACGTTGCCGCCCACTGTGGTGTTGGTCGGGAACGTGATGGTGCGCTGGAAGTTGACGTTCGGCGTGCCGACGGGGAACGTGGTATCGACCGGGCCCGCGACGTAGCCACCGGTGTAGGTGAGCCGGATCAGCGACAGGGTGAGGTTGTCGCTGGCGTTCACGGTGAACTGCAGGCCGGTGGTCACGTTCTGCGTGTCGTTCACCACCGGCGTCAGCGTGATCGTCGGCAGGGTCGTATCCCGTCCGACGCCGCCGACGTTGCGGTTGGTTTCACAAGCGAACACCGCCCCACCGGCGGTCACGAGTGCCACGATCGCCCTGACGCGTGCTGCGCGCATATCCGCTCCTGACTAGTTGCTGCGGCCGACCGGAGCCGCGAGATCGTCCACGATGTGCGGCGTGATGAGAATGATCAGATCGCGCCGCTCTTCGGTCTGCGACGTGAAGCCGAACAGCCGGCCCACGATCGGCAGATCGACGAGGAACGGGATCCCGGACTTGGTGAGCGTCAGGTCGGTCTCGGTGAGGCCGCCCATCACGATGGTTTCGCCGTCGCTCACCAGCACCTGCGCATCCGCCTGCTGGGTCTGGAAGGTGAAGCCGATGTCCACCGATGCCGGCTTCACCGCCGAGCGCTCGGCATGGAGCTGCATGAGGATCTGCCGGTTCGCCGTCACGTGCGGCGTCACTCTCAGGTTGATACCGGTTTGCTGGAACGAGACGGTGGCCCGTGGCACGGCGTTCGTCTGCCCCGCCTGGGACGACACGTCGATGATGCGAATCGGCACGCGATCTCCCACCAGCACCTCGGCGGGGCGGTTATCGAGCGTGGTGACCGAAGGCTCCGCCTGCACGTCGGCGAGGTCGACGCTCTGCAGCGCCTGCACGAACGTGGTGAGCGTGAAGTTGCCGAGCGCCGTGGAGAAAATCAGCTTCAGCGCCGGGTTGATGACCTGCTGATCGGCGTTGCCGATCGCCGACAGCGAGTTGCCGCCGAGGTCGACGATCGTCTGATCGGGCGTGAACGGCTTGCCGGTGGAGTCGAGCCGCGACACCAGCTTGTTGAAGAACTGGGTCGGCGAGCCGAGATCATACTGCAGCCCCAGGCTCTGCACGTCGGTGCGGTCGACCAGGATGATCTTCGCCTGGATCGACACCTGCGGCGTGCGGATGTCGAGGCCCTTCACGAACTGCTCGATCTGGTCGATGCGCGTCTGCACGTCAGTGAGGACGAGCGCATTGTTGGTCGTGTCGGCCACGACAGCACCGCGCGACTTGGAGACGATCGACTGCACCGCGGGGACGAGCGACGAGGCCTGGGCGTAGTTCACCCGCACGAGCCGCGTCTCGACCGGCACGGTGGAATCGGCACGCGCCAGATCCTTGCGGTCGACCACGACGAGAATGCCGCCCGGCTGGTTCTGCACGTCGAGTCCCTGCGAGGCGAGCACGGCGTTGAAGGCGAGGTCCCACGGCTGGTTCTTCACCTCGGCCGTGACCTTGCCGGTGATGCCCTTGCTGACCACGATGGTGCGCCCGCTGAAGGCGGCGAACCCGGCGACGACGTCCTGAATGTCGGCATCGTCCCACTGCACGTTGATGCGCGGCGCCTGCGACTGCAGCGCATCGGTGCGGTGCAGCGCGAGATACTCGTCCACCGTTTCCGTGGTCCCCGCCACGGGCGTCGAGACGCGCGCCGGGTCCCCGGTGACCGGGGGCGGCGGCGCGAGCGGCGCGGCGGCGGGCGCGGTGGCAAGGACCGCGGTCGATCCGCCGCTCGTCCAGGCGGCGAAAGCGGTGCGCTCCGAGCCGATCTCGACCCGCACCTGTCCCGGGCCGCGCTCGATGTGGTAGTCCTTCAGGGCGTCGAGGTCGATCACCACGCGCACGACGCCGGGTTTGAACTGGCCGTAGCGGACGTTCTTGATGCCGCCGCGATTCTGCCCGTCGTACAGCACGGCAGGCGCCGCGAGGTGCGCGCCGATGAGGTCGAGCACCAGCCGGGCGGGCGACTCGAGGGTAAAGTCCTGCACCTCGACCGCGCCGCGGAGATCGATCGTGACGGTGACCTTGCCGCTCGCCGGCGCCACGGTGACCGACCGCACTTCACCGTCCCGTGCAGCAGCCACGAGACGGGAGGCCGCCGCAAGGGCGAGGCACGCGGCCGCTACGATACTGCGCTTCATGGCGTCTCCTCCTGCTTGGCGAGCGAAAGCGTCGCCTGCCGTTCAAAGCCGAATTCTTGAATGGTGAACACCACATCGCGCGGCTTGATCTGCGTCACGCGCAACCGCCCGAGCACCTCGCCCGTGCGGACGCGATAGCGCTTGCTGGTCGAGATATCGCGCAGCACCGCGACGCTGCGCGCCGCATAGCGCTCGTCGTAGATGATGGCGACGAGCTTCAGATCGGTGATCAGGGG
>DASTHG010000140.1:0-3021 GCA_035718325.1 Gemmatimonadales bacterium
GGGAGCAACACGTACAAGATGGAGAGTGTGCGGTTGAGCGGGATGTGGGGCGGGATCGGGGATGCGAAGACGGAGGTCGATTACCTCTGGTACGACCACACCTACGTTAGCGGTCGGTAGCTGACGAGGCGCAGCAAACCGGCGCGCCGGCTCAAACTACCGAGCCGGCGCGTCGTGCCGCGTTCAGGCGTGACCGTGTCGCTCGGTGCGAATCCACGGACGATCGCCGAGCATGGCGAGGGCTCCGACCTCCACGCCCAGTCGCCACAGCCCATAGAGCGGAAGGACCGCAAAGGCGAGTGCCGACCGGAATGGGCGTGGCTGTCTCGTCATAGCTGCTAGAGTATAGCAGACATGCCGAGCGATGCCGGCAAACAACAATGCAACCAGCCAATCGCTCGCTGGCAAGTGGAGGGCGACGGCGAGTCCCGCGAGTAGTAGCGCGAGCCCCAAGTGCACCACCGGTCCCGGAGCACTCAACTCCCCGATGGTGTCGAGCTTTTGATGAGAGTTGATTGCACCGCTTCGGAGAAGCGGCCCAATGCAGCGGGCTAGCACAGTCAGTCTGCCGGCTGCCCAGCGCCGGCGCTGCGGGGCACTCTGGCGCAGCGCGCGCGCCTCCTGCGCGTACACGCGCGCTTCCGGGACACCCTCGATCGACACGCCGGCCGCCGTGAGCATGGCGTACAGCTCCCAATCCTCGCCGATCGAAAACGCTTTCCATCCGTGTGTGGCGAGCACGCCGGTCCCGATACAGCCCCCCAGTCGCAGCGGCAGGTTGAGTCCCGCGTGTCGTTTCAATTCGTATGCGAAGCCACACTTGGCGTCCGCGAAGACCGCCGCCATGCGTGTGAGCGCGTTGTCGTCGGGATTCGAGACGCCATTGAATCCCTGAACGGCCTTATGAGAGAGCGGGGCAGCACTCGCCAGGGCCGTCAGGAAACCCGGATCGACGATGGTATCGGCATCGAGGATGACCACAGCATCGAAATCCTTCAGGGACAAGCGCTCGAGTGCCCAGGCGATGGCGTGCGGCTTCCCGGCCAATGCCGGCTCGCTCCGCTCGAAACAACGGACCCCGTGGCCTCGCGCCAGATCAGCGGTTCTATCGGAGCAGTTGTCGGCGATGACTCTGATGTCGACGGCGTCCCGGCGGTAGGAGAGATTCCGCAATGACATCAGGCAGTCGGCGATGAGGAGCTCCTCATTGTGCGCGGGAATCAACACCAAGAACCGCGGTACGAAGGGCGACACCGGTCGAGGCGCCCGGACTCGGCCCAGACAGGCGGCGAGGCTCACGAGATCCGAGAGAAGCGGAAGCGCGAGTGCCATCGCGCACAATGCGATCAGCCCTGTGAGAATGACCATTCCGTGCGCCGTCGGGACTTGAGAGGTGAAGCGACGACCACCATTCGAAGGCCGGTGATCAACGCGAGCAGCACGTACAGCAGGTCATGGTAGGCAAGGGATAGGAAGAACCCACCGACCATGAATCCGATCAACGAACCTGCGAACGCCTGCGCCAGCTGAACGGGCGGACTGCGACCGCCCGTCCGTCCGGCCGCCTCCCGCACGCGCCGCAGCGAGGCAAATCCGCTCCCGAGCAGCACCAGGAACAACAACAGCCCCGGCACGCCCAGCTCGGCCCCGATCTCGAGGTAGCTGTTGTGCGCCGCCGACCACTTCACCCCGTGCTCGAACGCCTGCGCCCGCGCCAGTGGTGACAATGTCCCTTCGGCGGTCGGGAAATTTGCGGCGCCGACCCCCAGGATGGGATGCGTCTCCATGTACCAGAGCCCACGCTTCCACACCTGCACGCGCCCCTGGTCCCCCGTCATGTTGTAGTCGTCCTGTGGCTTCGCAATCGTGCGCATCTGATCCCAGTACGTATCGCTCGCCGCCGCCACGAACAGCAGCGTGAGCGCGGCGGCTACGAGCACGCGCCAGCCGACGTGCACCGCCTGGTAGCGGAGCAACAGGAACGCGCCGACGGCCAGCAGCGCCAGGAACCCGCCGCGCGAGCCCGCCCAGATGAACGCCACGACCAACACCACGAGCGCGCCCACCGCCGTCAGGCGGCGCAGCGTCGACCCCGAGCGCACCACAAAGAACAGGGCGAGCGGAATCGCCATCACCGCGAGCGTCGCGAACTCGTTGGCGTCGTAGTAATAGAGGGAGCCGAGCCGCCAGTCCGCTCCGTCGCCACTGACCCGGAAGCGGACCAGGAGCATCGCGGCGTAGATCGTGACACCGGCCAGATAGACGAACGTCAGGCGCTCCACGTCCCGCGGGCCACGGATCGCGCTCGCGACGACGACGAACATCGCCGCCGCCTTGGCGAACTGATCGAGAAAGAGATGCAGTGCGCCGCCGGGCCAGAGCGCCCCGGGGATCGACAACGCCATCCACACCGCGATGCCGAGCACCACCCGCGTCGTCACGGAGCGCAGCACCGGCCGCATGCTGCGCAGGCCGCTGTTCGACAGCAACAGAAACGCGATCCCCGCTCCCGCCGCGAGCAACGCCAGATGCAAGGGCTCGAGCCACGAAAACAGCTGATGGACTCGGCCTACCGACGTGAGGATGTACGCCGCGACGCAGACGAGCAGGAAATTCCAGCGCCGGTCCGGCGCCGGCTGCGCGGGCCAGCCTTCGGCCGGCGGAGCCGCCGCGGTAAACGACAGCACCCGAACGGTATCGGTAGGGTTGGGTGGCCGGGTTGCGGTATCCATAGTCACGCGTCCGCAGGGTGCAAGATCGGCGCCTTCCAGCCGCTGCGGGCTCGCCCCGGGCGTCGCGAGGACGCAGCACGTCCGTCCGGCACGCTTCTCCCCTCTGGATACGATGGATGCGGGTCTTGATCACCGACGGCACCGAGCGAGCGGCGCTCGCCGCGGCGCGGTCGCTGGTCGCCGCGGGACACGACGTCACCGTCGCTGCCCCGCGCCGGCTGGCGCTCGCCACGGTCACGCGCGGCGTCCGCGCCGTGCGGCACCGGCAGGATGCGCTGCGCGATCCCAC
>DASTHG010000141.1:0-5109 GCA_035718325.1 Gemmatimonadales bacterium
CGACGGCCTGATCCACATCTCCGACATGTCGTGGACCAAGCGCGTCCAGCATCCTTCGGAGGTCGTCAAGAAGGGCGACGAGGTCGAAGTGCTGATTCTCAACGTCGACGCCGAGAACAAGCGCATTTCCCTCGGGCTGAAGCAGGCGCAGGAAGATCCGTGGCTGCGCATCGGCGAGACGTACCCGGTGGGCACCGACCTGCGCGGCCGCGTACTGCGGCTGATGGACAAGGGTGTCGTGGTGGAGATCGGCAGCGATATCGAGGGGTTCGTACCGATGTCGCAGCTTGGAATCCCTGAGCTGCACAATCCGGGCGATGCCGTGAAAGAGGGCCAGGCGCTCGACATGAAGGTGCTGGAAGTCGATCCGATTCATCACCGGATCGTGCTGGCGGCGACGGGCTTCCCGCAGGAGGAAGTCGCAGTCAAGGAAGACGCCAAGGAGCCCGGCCCGGCAGACGTCTAGCCGCCGAGCGAGGTGAAGGAAACAAGTGGCCAGGAAGAACGTGATCCTGGCCACTGGCATTTCATGGGTATCCGCGCGGCGGCTCGACCGCGTGGCGTCTCCCTATCCCCCCGCCGTCTCGGCGTCATAGATTCTGCGGCTATGAGCATGCGCGAAAAACTGGATCTCCTCCAACAGAAGCGCGCCGCTTCGGAGCAGGGTGGCGGCGCCGACCGTATCGCGACGCAGCACAAGAAGGGAAAGATGACCGCGCGCGAGCGGCTCGACGTGCTGCTGGATCCCGGGTCGTTCGTCGAGCTCGATCGCTTCGTGACCCACCGTTCCACCGACTTCGGTCTCGCCGAGCAGCAAATCCTGGGCGACGGCGTCGTGACCGGGTGGGGGCGGGTCGATGGCCGGCTGATCTACGTATTCTCGCAGGACTTCACGGTGTTCGGCGGGTCACTTTCGGAAACGCACGCCGAAAAGATTTGTAAGGTGATGGACCTGGCGGTTCGCAACGGCGCGCCGATCGTCGGGTTGAACGACTCCGGTGGGGCCCGGATTCAGGAAGGAGTCGCCTCGCTCGGCGGCTACGCCGACATCTTTCTCCGCAACACACTGGCCTCGGGGGTCATCCCCCAGATCAGCGCGATCCTCGGTCCCTGCGCGGGCGGTGCCGTCTACAGTCCCGCGATTACCGACTTTATCTGCATGGTGCGCGGGCTGTCCTACATGTTCGTCACCGGTCCCAACGTCGTGAAGACGGTGACGCACGAGGAGGTCGACTTCGAGCAACTCGGCGGAGCCGACGTGCACGGCGCGACGTCGGGGATCGCCCACTTCGTCCACGATTCGGAGCTCGAGTGCCTGACGGCAATCCGGAACCTGCTATCGTACCTGCCGTCCAACAACCTGGACACGCCCCCAGCCAAGGGATCCGCCGATCCCCCCGACCGGCGCGACGAGGCGCTGCTCGACGTCGTCCCGGACAACCCGACGAAACCCTACGACATGCGCGACGTGATCAAGCGCGTCGTCGACGACGGTGAGTTTCTCGAGGTGCAACGCGACCACGCCGGCAACCTGCTCGTCGGCTTCGCGCGTCTGGCGGGTCGGTCGATCGGCGTCATCGCCAATCAACCGGCGGTCCTCGCAGGCGTCCTCGACATTCCCGCGTCGGCCAAGGGGGCGCGCTTCATCCGCTTTTGCGACGCTTTCAACATTCCGCTGCTCACCTTCGAGGACGTACCGGGATTCCTGCCGGGGGTGGCCCAGGAACACGGCGGCATCATCAAGCACGGCGCCAAGCTGCTGTACGCGTATTGCGAGGCGACCGTGCCGAAGCTGACCGTGATTACGCGCAAGGCCTACGGCGGCGCCTACGACGTCATGAGCTCGAAGCACATTCGCGGGGATTACAACGTCGCCTGGCCGACGGCCGAGATTGCGGTCATGGGAGAGCGCGGTGCCGTGGAGATCCTTTACAAGGGCGAGGCGACCGAAGAGCTCGTCCAGGAGTACCGCGCCAAGTTCGCCCATCCCTATCTGGCGGCGGCCCGTGGTTTCCTCGACGACATCATCGATCCCCGCGAGACCCGGCCGCGGCTCATCGAAGCGCTCGCCACGCTGGACGCGAAGCGCGACAAGAACCCGGCGAAGAAGCATGGGAATATCCCGCTGTGAGGCGCTATCAGCTATCAGCTATCAGCTATCAGCTATCGGCGTGGCTGATAGCCGATAGCTGATAGCCGATAACGATGTCATTCTCTCGCGTTCTCGTCGCCAATCGTGGCGAGATCGCCCTACGGATCATCCGGGCCTGCCAGGAGGAGGGGCTCGAAGCCGTCGCCGTGTATTCGGATGCCGACCGGCTCTCGCCGCACGTCCGTGCCGCCAACGATGCCGTGCACATCGGCACCGCGCCGTCTCCCGATTCCTACCTCAACATCCAGAAGCTGCTCGCGGCGGCTCTCCAGACGGGGTGCGGGGCGGTGCACCCGGGGTATGGCTTCCTCTCGGAGCGCGCCGCCTTCGCGAGCGGGGTCGTCGATGCGGGACTGGTGTTCGTCGGACCGCCCGCGTCGGCGATCTCGGCGATGGGGGACAAGACGCAAGCACGCCGTCGCATGCAGCAGGCCGGTGTGCCTGTCGTCCCTGGACTCACGCGCAACCTGCACGATTCGGCCGATGCCGAGCGCGAAGCGAAGGTGTTGGGGTACCCCGTCCTGGTGAAAGCAGCGGCCGGAGGCGGCGGAAAGGGCATGCGCGTCGTGCGCCACAACGACGACATGCGCGGAGCATTTCAGGCCGCGCAGAGCGAGGCGCGCAAGGCGTTCGGCGACGGCAACCTCTATCTCGAGCGCTTCGTCGAGCGGCCGCGGCACATCGAGGTGCAAGTGCTTGCCGACGGGCATGGCCGGGTGGTCGCGCTGGGCGAGCGGGAATGCAGCATCCAGCGGCGTCATCAGAAGCTCATCGAAGAGTCGCCGTCGGTGGTCGTGACCCCGGGGCTGCGGCGCCGCATGGGCGAAGCGGCAACGGCGGCGGCGACGGCCGTGGGATACGTCAGCGCGGGGACGGTGGAGTTTCTGCTCACGCCCGACGGCGAGTTCTACTTCCTCGAAATGAACACGCGCATCCAGGTCGAGCATCCCGTCACCGAGTTGGTATATGGGGTCGATCTGGTGCGCGAGCAGCTGCGCATCGCGGCGGGACAGCCGATGCGCGTCGCCTCGGGGCTGCTGCAGCCCCGCGGGCATTCCATTGAATGCCGCATCACTGCCGAGGACCCGTTCAACGGATTCCTCCCGGCCACGGGGGTGGTGCAGTACCTGCGAGTCCCCGGTGGGCCGGGCGTGCGCTGGGATGGCGGGATCGAGTCCGGCAACGAGGTGACGCTCTACTACGATCCATTGCTGGCGAAGCTGATCGTCTGGGGAGAAACCCGCGAAGTGGCGCTGCAGCGGATGCGGCGCGCGCTGCGCGAGCTGGTGATCGTGGGCGTGCCGACGTCGCAGGTCTTCCATCTTCGGGTACTCGACGACGCCGAGTTTCGCCGCGGCGAGGTGGATATCGGCTACGTCGAGCGGGCAACTCCGCGGCTGCTCACGGAGCCGGTGAGCGGCCCGCTCGTGGAGCCGATCGCGGTCGTCGCCGCCTTGCTGGCGGAGGAGCGGCGCACCGGGCCGGCACCGGTGCACGTGGCGACCGACGGCGATTCCGCTGCCGGCCCCACCCCCGGCGCGCACCGCGAGTCGACATGGGTCCGCGCCGGCCGTCTGGAAGGGCTGCGCGATGGATGACGTCGTGGCTGTCTCGGGGATCGCCACGGGCGGCGAGGGCGTGGGCCGTCTGGCGGACGGACGCGCGGTGTTCGTGCCGCGCACGGCCCCGGGGGAGCGGGTACGGCTGCGTCCGCAGAGCGTCCGCATCCACAAGCGCTACGCGCGGGGAGAGGTGGCCGAGATCGTCACCGCCGCGGCGACGCGGGTGGTCGCTCGCTGCGCGCATTACGACGGCGACCGCTGCGACGGCTGCCAGCTCCAGCATCTTGCTTACCCCGCGCAGCTCGACGCGAAGCGCGCCATCGTGCTCGATACCCTGCAGCGCATCGGCAAGATCGCCGTGCCGGAGCCGGCGGTCGTCGGGGCGGCGGCGCAGTGGCGCTATCGCACGCGCATTGTGCTGACGCGGAGCGGGCCGGCGTTCGGGTTCACCCGCTACGACCGCCCCGGCGCGGCGTTCCGACTGGTCGATTGCCACATCGCAGACACACGTCTCGTGGCGCTATGGCAGGCGCTGGAGCACCATCTCGAGCTGCTCCCCGAGCGCGCGATACGGCTGACGCTGCGGCTCGATCGTGAGGGCGCCCGTCACCTGATCGTCCAGTCAGCGGGAGAGCCGTGGCGTACGGCGGATCGTCTGCGTGACGCGCTGCAGGACGGCGCGGGCGTGATCTGCTGGTGGCACCCTGTCGACGGCGCGGCGCGGATCGTCGCCGGCCCGTCGACCGGCTACCCGCCGGTCGGTTTCGAGGCGGACCACCCGGCGATGGACGGCCTGGTGCGCGACTGGGCCGTGCAGTGCCTGGGAGCGGTCCAGAGCAGCGTCGTCTGGGATCTCTACGCGGGAATCGGCGACACCACCGCGCGTCTCGCCGCACGCGAGGCGAGCGTCGTGAGCGTCGATGCCGACGAGCAGGCCGTCGGCTGGGCCCGCCGCCGGCCGGAGCTTTCGTCCCAGGGAGACCGGGTCCGGATCGTCGCCGGTCGGGTGGAGGACGTAACCCCGAGCCTCCCGGATCCACGGGCGGTCATCGTGCGACCACCACCAACGGGATTGCATTGGGACGTGGCGCTGCGCCTCACCGGCGACCCCGTCGCCCACCTCGTGTACGTTTCGCGCGATCCTGCGACCCTCGCGCGCGATCTGCATCGCCTGAGCGTCAATTACGAGTTGCGTTCGCTGCGCGTGTTCGACGCCGGTCAATGCTTGCGCCGCCACGGTCCAGGATTGGCCCGAGAGCAGCAGTTGATAGAGCGGCGTTCCCGGAACGGGAGCGAGGTGGGCCTCGTGTGGCTGTCCGTTGACGAGCACCCGGCCGCCGTCCACGTCGATCTCCACGATCTTCGGCGAGGCACCGATGCGGATGTAATACTTCA
>DASTHG010000142.1:0-2700 GCA_035718325.1 Gemmatimonadales bacterium
GGAACGCCCCGGAAGCGGTGCACTTTGCCGCGGAGCGCGCCGAGCGATTGCTTGGTGTTGAGCAGCGTTTGCGCCGCGGTGTTCCCCATCGCGAGGATCACGCTCGGACCGATGAGCTCGATCTGCCGGAACAGGTAGGGAACGCACGCCGCGATTTCGTCGTATTGCGGTGTGCGATTTTCCGGCGGCCGACACTTCACGATGTTACAGATGAACACCTGCTCGCGTGCGAGATCGATCGCGCTGAGAATCTTCGTGAGCAGCTCCCCGGCTTTGCCGACGAACGGGCGGCCGGTTTCGTCTTCCGTCTTCCCCGGGCCTTCGCCCACCACCACGAGGCGCGCACGCTCCGCCCCTTCACCGGGAACGGTGTTGTTGCGCGCTTCGCACAGCCGACACTTGGTACACGATGAGACGAGGTCGGCGATCCCCGCGAGCGAGGTGGCGCGCTGGACCGGGTCGTTGCTGAAGAGATCCTGGGCGGGCGGGTCGTAGGTGAGGCCAGTGGGGAGGAGACCACCAGAACCGTCACGTTCTCTTTTCCCCGGGCTTGCGCCCGGGGTTAGCGAAACCTCAGTGGTGGAGGCTAGCGGTGCTTCAACGAACCCCGGGCCCAAGCCCGGGGTTGGCTCGATGTGCGACGCGTGGCCATCTGAGGGCACAACCCGCTCCCCGGACGCCGGCATGGTAACCGCGTCCGTCCCGAGGAGTCGTTGTTGTTCCAAATAGGCGCGCGCCAGTGCCCGCCCGTCACTCACGACAAATCGTGCTCCACTGCGTCGAGGATTCGCTGCGCCACGTCACGTTTGTCGAGCAGTGGGAGCGTGACATCGGGTCCCGACCGCGAGAGCAGCGTGACTTTATTCGTGGTCACGTCGAACCCCGCGCCGGGCTCTAGCGCGTCGTTCAGAACCACGTAATCGAGCCGTTTCTGCCGCAATTTCTCCCGGGCCCGGCTCAGGCCGTTCCCGGTCTCCAGCGCGAACCCGACCATGAGACACGTGGCGGGCCGCTTGAGCGACGCCAAGATATCCGGGGTCGGCAGCAGCGCCAGAGACAGCCGGCCTTTCGCGCGGGGCCGTTTGCGGTCGTCTGCTTTCGCAGGGCGGTAGTCCGCCGGGGCCGCCGCCATGAAGAGCGCATCGGCGCCGCCGAGCGCCGCCTGCAGCGCGTGCTGCATGTCTGCCGTCGTTTCCACGCGCACCACGTCGACTCCGCCGGGCGGCGCGAGCGGAGTGGGCCCGAGCACCAGGGTGACGCGGGCGCCGCGATCGCGCGCCGCCTCGGCGAGCGCGAACCCCATGCGCCCGCTCGACGGATTGGTCAGCACGCGTACCGGGTCGAGGTGCTCGCGCGTCGGTCCCGCGCTGACCACGACCTTGCGCCCCGTCCAGCGCGATTCGACGCCGAGGCGCCGCAGCACGGCGCCGAGGATCGTCTCCGGCTCGCTCATCCGTCCGGGCCGCTCGCTCGGGCCTTCGGCGAGGGCGCCGCGCTCGGGACCGATCAGCTCCCACCCGCGCGCCGCCAGCGTTTGCAGATTGGTCTGCGTCGCGGGATGCGCATACATCGCATCGTTCATGGCGGGAGCGGCGAGGATGGGTCCGGTGCGGGCGAGCAGGATCGCGGTGAGGAGATCGTCCGCCATCCCCATCGCCGCCCGCGCCAACAGCTGCGCGGTGGCTGGCGCCACGATCACAAGCTCCGGCTGTTTGGCGAGACCGATGTGCGCCAGGGCGCGGTCCCGCTCCCACAACGAAGTGAGGACGGGGCGTCCGGTGAGCGCTTCGAACGTGAGCGGACGAATGAACTCGGTCGCCGCGGCGGTGAGGACCACGTCGACGACCAGCCCGTGCTCGGTCAACCGACGGGCGAGGGTGCAGCTCTTGTAGCAGGCAATGCCACCCGACACGCCCAGGACGACGTGGCGGCCGGCGAGACTCATCAGCCTTCCTGCCGCCGCCGCCGCACCAGCTTGTACTTCAGATTGCCCCGGATCAGCTCGTGCAATGCGCTGGTGGTGAGCTTCTGCTCGAACTCCACCGAGCGGTCACGCGGGAACTCGTTGACGAACCGTGCGAACCGCGCGGCGACGAGCACCCCGAGATACTTGTTCTGCGTCTGATTCGACACTTCGATCGGCGTTACGATGCGCATGACGCTCCCCTCGAGCTCCGTGTTAGACCTGCTCCGCCTCGGTCTTCAAGTCCGTCACCAGTCGATGCAATCGCTGCATCGACGGGCGATGCTGTTTCCCGCCGCTCTCATCAATGATCTGATTCACTTCCGCGATCGCGTGCTCCAGGTCGTCATTAACGATGATGTGCTCCCAATGCTCCACGTCCACCACTTGTTGGATCTCGCCGATCGCCCACTGCTTGCGCCGGCGCAACGACTCCGGCGTCTCGGTGTCCCGGCCTTTGAGCCGCTCCAGCCACCCCTTCCCGGACGGTGGCAGGATGAAAATTCGGATCGGCCGCGGGTCGAGTTGCTGGCTCCATACTTGCCGCGCGCCCTGCACTTCGATATCGAGCAGCACGTGCTTGCCCGCGTTGAGCGCCGCTTCGACTTCACGCTTCAGAGTGCCGTAGCGATTCCCGGCGTACTCGGCCCACTCGAGAAATTCGCCGGCGCGAACCATGCGATCGAATTCGGCCGGCGAGACGAAGTGGTACGATTGCCCGTTCACCTCGCCGGGGC
>DASTHG010000143.1:0-5768 GCA_035718325.1 Gemmatimonadales bacterium
ACTCATTGCCAAGGCGGTGCAACATCTCTAGCCCCATGTCGCGTCTCCTCGCCGTCCTGATCCTGACCTCGTGGAGTGGCACGGGTCTGTCCGCTCAGCAGCCCGGTACCGGCCGCGATACGGCGGTAGCGAAGCCGCAGCCGCTGTTCGAGTCGACCACGCAGCTCACCGTGACGTTTGCCGCCGACTTCGGCGCCCTCGCCAAGGAACGCGGCACCAAGAAAGACACCCTTCCGGGGACGCTGACGGTCGTCGGACCGGCGGGGGACAGCGTGACGCTCAAGGTCCGGGTCCATACGCGCGGCCACTACCGCCTGAAGATCTGCCAGTACCCGCCGCTCAAGATTCTCTTCGATAAGGATCAGGTCGCCGGGACGATATTCGCGAACCAGAGGGGTCTGAAGCTCGTCGGGCAGTGCCGCAGCGGACACAGCTACGAGAACTACCTGCTGGAAGAGCAGCTCATTTACCGGTCTTACAACCTGCTCACCGACAAGAGTTTCCAGACCCGGCTCGCTCGGGTGACGTATGTGGACGCCAATCCGAAGCACGCCCCCGACACCCGTTACGCCTTCTTTCTCGAAGACGACGACAAGATGGCCCGTCGCAATCACATGACGGTGTATCCCAGCGGCGTGAATCAGGGCGAAACCGACGCCGATCAGATGGCCCTGTTTGCGGTCTTCCAATACATGATCGGCAACACCGACTGGGCCGTCTCGGCGCAACACAATGTCGTCGTGCTACGCGATTCAGGCGGCGCGTTTTATCCGATCCCGTATGATTTCGACTGGTCGGGCGTGATCTGGCCCCCCTACGCGAACCCCGATCCGTCGCTGAATCTCGTCAACGTGCGCCAGCGCACGTTCCGGAACTCGCAATGCTATGTCCCTCAGATCCTCCAGCGCCTGTTCCTGCGATTCAACGCCCAAAAGGATTCCCTCTACGCCCTGTACCGGGGGCAGGAGGGGCTCGAGCCGAAGCGCGTGAAACAGGCCCTCGACTACTACGACGACTTCTACCACACCATCAACGATCCCGGTGCGACGCGGCGGGAGTTCATTTACGGTTGCGCGCGGCGCTGATGTGACGCGCCGAGAGTGGGCGTCATAACCGAACGCCGCTGGGACATCCCCACCACCGCGCTGCTCGACGAGCTCCTCGCCGCACCATTGCCGCTGGGACTCACGAGCGGCCCGCCGGCACACACCTTTTACCGCGATCTCTACTTCGACACGGCGGAGCGTGATCTCGCCCGACGTGGGGTCCGCTGTCGCCTGCGCTTCGACATGAACGACCGTCGCTGGCTGGCGCTCGACGCCCCCGGCGCCGGGCGCTGGGAAGCCGTGGTTCGAGAGCTCGACCCGCGTGACGTGTTTGCGGGGAGCGCCGAGCCGGCGCGCCGTCTGCGCGCCCTGATCGATCCCGAGCGACTCGCACTGCGCCTCGAGCTGCAGGTCGAGCGGCGGCTGCGTCGGGCGCGGCTCCCGGTTATCCCCGTGGACCAGTTCCACGTCGCCTACGATACGGTCACCACGCGGCGTGGCGGTGCCGGCCTGGCCTTTCACGAGCTCGTCGTGTGGCGCGACCGCTGGGGCATCATTCCGCTCACCCGTCTGGAGCGGGCGATCGCGGCCGGCAGCGGCGTGGCACCGGCGACGCTCGACCGCCTCGATCGCGCCGCCCAGTTGATCGAGGCGCGAGCGCAGCGGGCGGCCGCGCTCACCGGGGGAGACGCTTCGCGCCGTGTGGCGGTCGTCGCCGTGGCGCATGGCCGCATGGCGCTGTGCCACGCGGGAGCGGTGCTGCAGCTGCCACTCGAAGACGGCGCCGGGCAGGAAGCCTGCCGCCGCGCGATGCGGCGGTGGTTCGGCAACGCGGAAGGCGACATCCGGCTGCTCGGCGTTACGCCGGGTGGCGACGGGCAGCCGATCGTGGAAGTGTGGCTGGTGCGGCGGCTGCGGCGCGACCTCAGCGCGGCGCCCCCCGCGGGATTGCAATGGTTCGCCCCCGCCGACATCGTGGCGCGCGTCGGATCGCCGGTGCTGCGGGATGCGGCGACGCTCGCCGCCCTCGCCGTGGCGGCGCGGTCGGAGCTGGTGCCGGAATGGTCCGCCGCGCCGCTCGAAGCCGATGCAGCACCGGCGCCGGCGTCAGGGGGAGCGACCGACGAGCGCGCGCGGCTCACCTTGAGCGAGCTGCGCGTGCCGGTGCTCCCGGCGAAGCTCCGCGACCCGGCGACCCGCGCCAGCGACCAGTTCATCAACGTCGAGCTGAGCTCGATCGAATTCAACGCCCGCGTGCTGGCGCTGGCGGAAGATCCCGAGACCCCGCTGGCGGCGCGGCTGCGCTTCCTGTCGATCTTCAGCACGAACCTCGATCACTTTTTCATGGTCGAGGTGGGCGCGCTCAAGGAGCAGGTGGCCGCCGGGATCGTGGAGCCGTCGCCCGACGGGATGTCGGCGTCCGAGCAGCTCGACGCGATCGCGATCCGGTTGCGACCGCTGGCCGCGCGCAAATACCGCGTGCTTGCCGAGCTCTGCGCCGGCCCGTTGCCCGCCGCGGGGATCCGGTTGCGGGACTGGTCCGATCTCAGCGCCGACGAGCGCCTGCCGCTGGCGCAGCGCTTTCGCGCGGAGATCATGCCGTTCCTCACTCCCAAGGCCCTGACCCGCGCGCCGGGACACAAGTTTCCGCAGCTCGGCGATCGCCGGGTGGCGCTCGCGGTGATGCTGCGCGACCAGGCCGATGGCCCGGTGCACTTCGCCGCCGTCGAGCTGCCGGCCGCACTCCCCAGGCTGCTGGCGGTGCCGGGAGCGCTGGTACCGACCGAGTCGGTGGTGCGCGGGCAGCTGGGCGAGCTGTTTCCCAGCCGCGAGGTCGTGGCCGCGCACGCCTTCCGCGTCACGCGCAGCGGCGACATTCACCTCGACGAGCTGGGCACGGCGAGCTTCGTCCAGGCCGTCGCCGAGGAAGTGCGCCGCCGGCCCTGGGGCCCCGTGGTGCGCATCGAGGTCGAGCGCGGCATGCCGCAGGAGCTGCGCGATCTGTTGCAGCGCGAGCTGCGGTTCGAGGAGAGCGAACTCCACAGCGCGCTCGGTCCCTCCGATGTGTACGAAGCCGACCCTCCGGTCGACCTGAGCGCACTGGACGAGGTCGCCGGGCAGATGTCGCGGGCGGGTCTCGACTACCACCACTACGCCGCCCGCGACCCCTTCGCCGGAGCGCGCTCGATCATGGGGCGGCTCGACCAGGGCGATGTGCTGGTGCACCACCCTTTCGATTCGTTCGCGGCGAGCTTCGAGCGATTCATCACCGAGGCGGCGGACGACCCCGCGACGGTCGCGATCAAGCTCACGCTCTACCGCCCCGGAGGGCCCTCGGCGATCGGCGACGCGCTGCGCCGGGCCGCGGCTCACGGCAAGGATGTCTCCGTGTTCGTCGAGCTGAAGGCGCGGTTTGACGAGGAGCTGAACATCGGCTGGGCGCAGAGTCTCGAGGCAGCCGGGATTCACGTGATCACCGGACTCGCGACGCTCAAGACCCACGCCAAGATCGCGCTCGTGGTGCGCCGCGAGGGAAACCGCACGCGGCGCTACGTCCACGTGGGGAGCGGGAACTACAATCCCGACACGGCCAAGGTCTACACCGATCTGGGTTTGTTCACCGCCGACGACGTGATTGGTGAGGACGTGCATGCCCTGTTCAACGAGCTGACCGGCTCCTCACGCCCGCCCCAGGCCGCGTTCCGTCGTCTGCTCGTGGCCCCGACCAACATGCTGGACCGCTTCCTCGCGCTGATCGTGCGCGAGACGGAGCACGCTCGCGCCGGTCGCGAAGGCCGGATTCAGGCGAAGCTCAACGGGCTGGCCGACGCAACCATCATCAGCGCGCTGTACCGGGCCGCACAAAACGGGGTGCAGATCGACCTCATCGTGCGCGGGTTGTGCATGCTGCGCCCCGGTGTGCCGGGGCTGTCGGAGCGGATCCGCGTCGTCAGCGTGCTGGGCCGCTTCCTCGAGCACGCGCGCATCTACCGCTTCGAGAACGCGGGCGCGCCCGAGTATTTCACCGGATCGGCCGACTGGCGGCCACGCAACCTGCGCCGCCGCGTGGAAGTCATCACTCCGGTCACCGACGCGGCGGCCCGAGCGCGCCTCGACCGCATTCTTGCGCTCGAGCTGACCGACCCGGGCGCGTGGCAGCTGCAGTCCGACGGCTCCTACAGCCGCGCGGACGGCGCGCGCCGCGCGCTCGGGTCGCAGGAACGGCTCATCGCCGACACCTCACAGTGACTTGAGAAACTCTACGATCGCCGTCTGCTCGCTTCCCGAAAGCCTCAGGAAGCGGTCGGTGACGCCGCTCGCCTCGCCGCGATGGCGCGCGATCGCGTCGCGCAGCGTGAGGGAGGCGGCGTCGTGCATCAGGCGGGGGCGGAGGCGGACGCCCCACAATGGCGCGGTCCGCATCTTGTTCTGCGTGTCGCCGAAGTCGGGACGCGAGTAGTTGCGCCACAGGATTTGCAGCGCGCGCTTGCCGTAGTGTTCCTGCATCGTCATCACGATGCCGTCTCCCGTTCCCACGTTGTGCAGCAGGAAGTCCCCAAACGGATGAAACGTCTTGGCGCCCAGGGCGGCGGGGATCGTGTCCAGCCCGCCGTTGATGACGGTTCCCGTGGGAGCGGTGGTCAACGTGCGGACGTGGCAGGTGGCGCATCCGATCGAGTCGAACAGTTTCGAGCCGAGCACGGCCATCGCCGTCTTGGCTTGAATCGTATCGCGCGCGGGGGCCTTGGTGGCACGCATGAAACGGGCGAAGCGGTCGATGTCGGCGAAATTGCCGCTGTTGTTCGGCTCGGGCGCGGCGTTGCAGACCGCCGTGACCTCGTCGGGCTGGAGCCGGCTCGTGATCCCCATCTCGTTGAGATAGGCGTCGGCGGAAAACGACAGCAGGCTGGCCTGCTGATCCTTCCACCCGAAGCGGCCCACGCGGGTGGTGCCCGGCGCCTCGACGATAGGAACGTACAGCGCCTGGCCGCAGATCTTGCCCTTGCTGGCGCGGCATTGCTCGCGGGCCAGCCCTAGCAGCGTCGTATCGTCCACGGCTTCGACGAATCCATCTCCGAGAACGCCGAGCGAGATCCGGAAGGTGCGGATCTTCTCGCTGTCGGGGACGCGCTCCTGGATCTCGGAATCGGGGAATTGGGCGTTGGGACAGATCGCCCGGTCGTTCACGAGCGTACGGGCCTGGACGACGGCGGTCCCCCGGCCGATCGGGAGATCGGGACTCACGAACTTGCCATCCGCTCCGTTGTGACCGACGCGCAGCTCGCTCACCTGGCTGGCGCCGCCCGAGACGGTGTTCTGGTGGCATTCCCGGCACGATTGCGCGTTGTACAGTGGTCCGAGACCGTCGCCGATGTCCTCGGTCTCGTCGAACGCCGCGAGGTCGGCGGCGTGGGTCGATTCGGCAACAAAGCCATTGCTCTGATTGTCGAACCCCGCCAGTGCCTCGGGGCCGCTGTTTCCCGGGGGCGGAGGTGGAGCAGGGGGTTTGGGACGACAGGCGACGATCAACAGGAACAGCGGGGCAATCCACATCAGGCGACGAGAACCGAGTGCAGGGATCATGGCCGTCTCGATCGTGAAGGGACGAGCGTCATACCTCCTGCAGTATAGGATGTTTCCGGCTGCACGGCGCTGCGCGGGCCGCTATAGTCCTAGCGCGGCGCCAAGGCCGATCGCGACGCCTGACTGTCGGCGACTATA
>DASTHG010000144.1:0-17559 GCA_035718325.1 Gemmatimonadales bacterium
CTGGCCGCGAGGGAAGGGGATGCTGTCGAGCTTCCCGTTGCGCGACACAAACGCGATCCGGCCATAATTCTGATTCGCCCCCGGCACGTAGATCAGCATGCCGTCGCCAGACACCGCATACTCTCCGGAGCCGAAGCCTTCTTCGATGCGGACGCCGGGAATCACCGGCACCGGCTGTCCCAGCGGGCGGGCACTCCCGGCATCAAAGGGAAGCGCCATGAGGATTCCGTCGCCCGACCCGAACACGAGAAAACCGCCGGGTGTCAATTTCGGGCTGACGCCTGACAGAAAGTCCTCGGGCTTCACCGCGTCGAGGGCTTGCACCCCGCGCCGGGTGATGGCGAGCTCCTGACCGTCGCGCAGCGACAGCAGCGCCAGCTGGCCTGAGCTCAGTTGGCCCACTGCCCGGCGGCGGTCGGGGAGGACCTCGGGATTCTGGAATTGTGTGCCGAGCTTCATCGAGTCGCTGCTGCCGCCGGCGGCGTGCACCCAACGCATGACGAAGCCGTCCTGTTCCATCAGCAGGATGCTGTCGGGGCTCGCCCAGGTCGCTCCGGCCGGACGGTCCACCTTGACCAGCGTCACCGGAGTCCCGCCCCCCACCGATACTTTCCGCAGCTCGTTGCCCGAGAAGAACCCAAGCCACTGTCCATCGGGAGAGAAGAAGGGGTAATACGCTCCGTCGGTTCCCGGCAGCGTGATAGTGGTATCGCCGCCGAGGTGGCGCACCAGGAGCCGCGTGGTGGCTTGCTGGGGAGACGCGTAGGCCAGCATGTCGCCATCGGGAGAGAGCGCCAGAGCGGATCGCCAGACGCCAAGCGGACCCGGTCCCGTGAGCGCGATGGGTTGGTTTTCCGGCAGCACGAGATCGAAGCGATGCGCGGAGCCGGCAGCAACCGCTCGGCCATGGAACTGGAACCACCCCGCCAGGACTCCGACAACCGCGCCGGCGATGAGCCAGGCCGGAGCGGCGATGCGCAACCGCGAGCGAACCCCGGTCGTGGGGGCGCTGCCGCGCGCGGCGAGTGCAGCGGCGAACTGTGCGCCGGTGGAGAAGCGATCGGCAGGAATCTTCTCGAGGCTCTTGTGGATGCCGGCGGCGACTCCCGGCGGCACGGTGCGGCGCAGCTCGCGCAACGGCCGCGGGTCGGCCGTGATCACGGAGGCGAGGATCGCCTGCGCCGTGGGCCCGGTATGGGGAGGATCGCCCGTGAGCATTTCGTAGGCGACGCACCCCAGCGCGTAGATGTCGGTGCGCCCGTCCAGCGTGCGTTCTCCCGCCGCCTGTTCGGGGCTCATGTAGTGCGGCGTGCCGAGGGAGAGTCCGGTCTGCGTGAGCCGATCACCCGCGGCTGCGGTCAGGGCGAGGGCAATTCCGAAATCGGCGAGCAACGGCTGGCCATCCTGGAGCAGGATGTTTTCCGGCTTGATGTCGCGGTGCACCACTCCCTGGCGATGCGCGTAGTCGAGCGCCAGCGCGAGGGCGCGCATCAGGGTGACCGTCTCGTCCACGGGCAACTGCCGTTCGCGTTCGAGCCGCGCCCGCAGCGATTCACCGGAGACGTACGGCATCACGTAGTACAGCAGGTCACCCGCAGAACCGGAATCGTACAGGGGAAGAATGTGCGGGTGTTGCAGGTGCGCCGTGAGCCGGATTTCCTGCAGAAAGCGGTCGGCTCCGATGACTGCCGAGAGCTCCGGCCGGATCACCTTGACGGCGACGTGGCGATCATGCCGGACGTCGTGCGCCAGGTACACGACGGCCATGCCGCCTTGCCCGAGCTCGCGATCCAGTCGGTAGCGGTCGTTGACCTCGGCGCGGAAACGGTCGAAGGGGTTCATCGCGACCCAATGGTCGGCGAGGTCGCCGTCCCGCGCAAGACCTGGCTGATTCAGTCTTCGGTCAGGGGCCTCACTCGTACCGGAGCGCTTGCACCGGGTCCACCTGGGAGGCCCGCCGTGCCGGGATATATCCCGCTCCCAACGCCACCATCGACAACGCGACCAGCGACAGTCCAAACACCAGTGGGTCGTAGCCCTTCAACCCGAACAGCAAAGAACTCGCGGCCTGGCCCAAGCCGACGGCGGCCACGAGTCCGATCCCGCCGCCGATGAGCATCATCCGCCCCACCTGCCCCAGCACCAGGCGGCGTACGCGGGCGGCGTCGGCGCCGAGCGCCATGCGCACGCCGATCTCCCGGGTGCGTTGCGCCACGGTGTACGCCAGCACGCCGTACAGCCCGATCGCGGCGAGCAACGTGGCGAGCACCGCGAACGAGGCCGACATCGTGCTGATCATGCGGTCGAGAAACACGTTCTCGCGCACCTGCTGCGGCATCGTCTTCAGGTCCTCTACCGGCAGGCCGGGGTCGATCGCCTTCATGGCGCCACGAATCGCGCCGATCGTGGTGGCCGGCTGCGGCGAACGCACATAGAAGTCGACGCCCGAGATGCGCTTGTCCTGTCGCCACGGCGTATAGAGGACCGGCGGCACGGGCAGTTTGACGTCGCTGTACTTGATGTCGGGGATGAGTCCGACGATCTGGATGTTGAGTGAATCCTGGGTGCTGGTAGACACGAACTTCCCCACCGCATCGCGGCCGAGGTTGAACTTCTTCGCGAATGCCTGATTGACGATGGCGACCTGCGGCGCTCCCTGGTGATCGGCGATGGTGAATTCCCGTCCGGCGAGCAGCCGAACCCCCAGGGTGGCGAAGTAGGCCGGTCCAATTTCATTGAAGCGCGAGTTCCGATCCACGTCGGGGCCCGTCGGGAAGCCTTGCACGTAGACGTCTGTTCCCCAGTTGTCGCCCGACAGGAGCGCCACCATTCCGCTCGACACGCCGCTCACGCCGGGGAGCGCCGCGAGTGCCTCCTCGACCTGCGCGTAGAGCACGGGTGTGCGGATGCTGTCGTAGCCCGCGCGCCCGGGGTTGATGTAGAAGGTGACGAGGCTGTCGACGTGAATCCCCAGGTCTACGCGCGTCACGTTCACGAGACTCCGCATGAACAGGCCGGCGGCGACGAGCAGCGCCGTGGCGAGACTGATCTGGGCGGTGACGAGCGCCGCGCGGAACCGCGTGGCGCTCCGCGCGCCCGCGATCTGCCCCGCGTTGGAACGGATGGTCGTCACCAGATCGGCGCGCGTATTGTGCCAGGCGGGGAACAGGCCGAGTGCAATGCCGGTCGCGAGGGCGAGGGCGGCGGCAAAGTACAGCACAGCGGGCTGCAACGTGAATTGCAGCGTGGTCGTCGCCTCGGGCGGCAGGAGCGCGGCGATGCCGTGCAACGTCCACTGGGCCACCAGGAGGCTCGCGATTCCGCCCAGAGCGGCGAGCAGCACCGACTCGACGAGCAATTGTCCCACCAGCCGGCGGCGGCTCGCTCCCAGGGCCAGACGCACGCCCATCTCCATCGCCCGGCTCGCACCGCGGGCCAGCAGCAGATTGGCGATGTTCGCGCACGCGATGAGCAGCACGATCCCCGTGACACAGAACAGCATGTACAATGGAGTCCGCGCTTCCACCTGCATGTCGCTCTGCCCCCGCCACCCCGGACTGAGGACCAGTTGCTTGGCCTTGAAGCGGGTCAGCGTCTGCTCGCTCATCCCCTTCTGCAGCGGCGCCTCGACGTCCGTGAGGATCGGGTGGTACAGCGCGCTCATGGCGGCGCTCGCCTGCGCGAGCGACACACCGGGTCTCAAGCGGCCGAACACGTAGACCCAGTAGGCGCGGCGATTCTCGAATCCGCGAAATCCGCCGGAGAGGGCACCGCGCATGTCGATCGGCACGTAGATGAGCGGCACGATTCCGACCGTCGTTCCGCGGAACTCCTTCGGGGCCACGCCGACGATCGTCAGGCTCTGCCCGTTCACCTTCAGCACCTTCCCGATCACCGACCGGTCCGATCCGAAATGCTGCTCCCAGAAGCCGTATCCCAGCACGACGACGAAGTTGGCGCCGATGGTGCGGTCGTCGTCGAGAGTCAGCAGCCGTCCCACCACGGGCCGCACGCCGAGGGTGGGGAAGTACGATCCGGAGACGTACATCCCCTGTCCGGTCAACGGCGCGTCCTGCCAGTTGAGACTCGCGCCGAAGACGTTGTGTGCGGCGAGCCCGGTGAAGACCGTCTGCTCGCGCTCCAGGTCGCGGTACATCGGGTAGCTGAACACGACCTCGCAATCGCCCGCCTGCCCGCAGGAGGTCGATCCGGGCTTCGGACCGGGCGCCGCCAGGTTCACGAGCCGGTCGGCGTCGTGTACCGGGAGCGGGCGCAGCATGATCTGGTCGAACAGCGAGAAGATGGCGGCGTTGGCGCCGATCCCCAGCGCCAGGGAGAGGACCGCGATCGTCGTGACAAAAGGGGTGCGGAAGAGCGTGCGGAATGCGAACGCGAGCTGTCGCATCAGGAGTCCCGGGGTGAGAGGATCGTAGTCCCGACGGGTGAACTCGCCGCGGGGTTTCCCGGCCCGAACTTGACCCGCTCCTTCAAGTGCGCCCCCAGGTCGATGGCCGTCTTGAGGCCGACCAGCAGCACGATCGCGGCGACGGGCGCGCCTAATGCCGTGACGAGAAAGCCCCCCAGCAGCACCGTGAGGTGCAGCACGACGATGCGGCCGTACGGCCGGAACATGAGCTGGGGCAGGAGGACCCGCTGGTACTCGCCGCCCCCCAGGTAATTATGGAAGAAGGAAAAGCCGTGACTGGCCACCAGCGCGGCCACCGGCAGCGTGAGACCGGCCCCCCGCACGGCGTTCACCAGCGTGGCCCCCGAGAATCCCCCGAACGTGTTGCCGCCGAACAGGGCCACGACGAACATCCCGTGGACGAACGTGAACATCCCGTAGTGAAAGCAGAAGAACGGAATGAGGAACAGCTTGCCCGCCCAGGTGACTTCGCTCTTGGGCTGGGCCGCAAGCATCCGCAGGACGTTGAACCCCCCGACCACCACGTTCTCGCACCAATAGAGCAACAGCACCTGGAAGACGGTCCAATTGTGGAGCGCGATGCCGACGAGCGGGATCAGGTTCGTCGCGAGCAGGACGTAGGCCGACGGAGGCACGCTGTTCGTCTGGCCGGCGGGTTCCGAACGCGGGTAGATTGGCGGTTCGCTCATGCCCCCAGGATGTTCATGACCCGCGTTTCCCGCAATCTCTCGAGCCTGCTGCTGCCGCTCGTGGCTGCCCAGTGGGTGGCGGCGCAGGCGCTGCCGCGAACGACCGCCGAGCGCACCAACTACCAGGCGACCTCCACGGACGCGGACGTCGGCGCGTTCCTCGACAGCTTAGCGCTCGCGGGCGCGCCGATCGCGATCTCCGAGATGGGGAGGTCGACGCTGGGCCATCCGATTTTCCTCGTGATCGCATCGGATCCCGCGATCACGACGCCGGGCGAGGCGGCCGCCGCCGGGAAACTGGTGGTGTACATCCAGGCCAACATCCACGCTGGTGAGGTCGAAGGAAAAGAAGCCGTGCTGGCGCTGCTGCGGGAACTCGCGGGGCCGCGCCGCGCGCTGCTCGCCCGGCTCGTAGTGCTCGTGGCACCCAACTACAACCCCGACGGGAACGATGCCTTCGGACCCCAGGCGGTGAACCGCTCCGAGCAGAACGGGCCGGAGCAGGTGGGACAGCGCGCCGACGGGATGAACCTCGATTTGAATCGCGACTATTTCAAAGCGGAAGCACCGGAAACGAGGGCGTCGTTGGCGCGCGTCATCACGGCGTGGGATCCCGCGCTCATGATGGATTTGCACACGACCGACGGGACGCGCCACGGCTATTTGCTCACGTATGCGCCGCCGCTCGACCCGATCGGCCCCGTGGGACCGACGGCCTATGTTCGCGACCAGATGCTGCCGGCACTGCGCAAGACGCTGCAGGATCGCTATCACGAGCCGATCTTCGACTACGGCAACGTCGACGATCCCCTCGCCCCCAGGAGCTGGGACACCTACGCCCCGGTGGGATGGTACGGCATCAACTACATGGGGTTGCGCGGGCGCATGGCCATTCTTTCAGAAGCCTACTCCCACGCCGACTTCAAGACGCGTGTCGGGGTCACGCACGATTTTGTCGCCGAGGTCCTCGACTACGCCGCACAGCACGCCGACGACATTCGGCGCATCGAGCGGGACGCCGATCGGCAGACCACGGTCGAAGGATCGGGACAGGCTCCCCGGCCGTCGCTCGCCATCGCGTACAAGCTCGCGGCCCGCGCCGTCGAGCCGGTGTCGCTCGAGGTAATGAAGGTGAGCGGCGATACGGGCAAGAATGCTCCGCTACTGCCGACGGGGACGCTCAAGACCTGGCAGCTCCCCGTGAACGACCGATTCGTCGATTCCGTCTCGCGAGCGTTGCCGGCGGGGTACATCCTCCCGGCGGCGTCGCAGGAGGTCGTGCAGCTGCTGCGCCGGCACGGCATTGCGGTGCAGCGTCTCGAGGCGGCCGCAACGGACACGGTGGAGACTCTCGAAGCGAGCGACTTGGCCTGGGCATCGCGGGAGTTTCAGGGTCATCACTTCCTCGCTGTCACCGCCAAGACAGTGCGGTCATTGCGCACTGCCCCGGCGGGGGCGTACTTCGTCTCGACGGCCCAGCCGTTGGGTCGCCTCGCGTTCGCGCTGCTGGAACCGGAGGGATACGGCCTGGCCCGATGGGGCATGTTCGACCGGCTGCTGGGGTCGGAATTCGGGTCCTACTCCGGGTTGGTGTACGGCTCGGTGCCGGCGCGCGAATTCCCGGTGTGGCGTGCGGTCCGCTCGCTTACCGTGCCGACGCGGCTCGTGCCGTGAACGACCCCACCCCAGGTTGTCCCCTGTAAGCCTTTGACTGACAAGTTAGGTCAGGCGAATACGGATGCGCCCCGAGCATACGACCCTATCTTCATGAAGGTCTCACTGCCTCGGTGGTCCCTACGGGTAAGCGAAGGCGCTGGGCCCTCCAGGGCCCGCGGGATGACGTCGGCGCGGGCGAGGACCCCGGCCCACTCGGCCATCCACCGCCATCCAGCCGTTCCCGTGGAAAAGCTGATCCCCCAGGCCCCGGTTCTCCTTGCTCCGGCACAGCGCAACCCCAATATTGGCTACGCGATGGCCGACTCCCCCACAGGGCGGACTACTCTCCGCCGTCTGCTCGCCGGGATCTCGATCGAGTACAAGCTGCCCCTGTTCATCTCGGTGCTTCTCGTCACCGTGATTGTGTTGTCGTCGGGGTCAGCCTACCAGCGCGTGCGGGAGTCCGCGTTTGCCGGCGCGCGCGAGCGCCTCAAGAACGTCACGACCCAGCTGGCGGCCCTGCTGCAAACCCAGGCGCGGCAGATGAAAGCGTTGATAGCCAAGGCCGCGTCCAACGATACCATCAGCAACTTCTTTCACCACCCATCACCGCAGGCGCAACTCGATGTCCTCGCCGCGATGCGTCGCATGGGACCACTCCCGGAGCAGGTGATCGGTGTCGAGCTGTGGAGCGCGCAGCGTGAACGGGTGCTCACGACGCTCACGCAGGGGTCGTACTTCGGGGCGGGCGGTCAGCCGGAGAACGTGCTCTGGGCTGAGAAGCTCGACACCGCCGCGATCGGCCGGCTCCAGCTGATCGGCGATTCTCTCGCGTACCCGGCGACGGTCCGCATCGCGGACCATTCGGGAACGCTGGGCTACGTCGTACAGTGGCGGCGCGGCTCGACGACGCCACAGTCCCGAGAGGCGACCAAGAAGCTGATCGGGTCCGACGCGTCGTTGTACATCGGTAACGATCGGGGCGATTTCTGGACCGACTTTATCGATCAGGTTGCGAAGCCCCCGGCGGACGTTCGCGGTGATACGAGCGTGCTCGTCTACGAGCGACCCAAAGAGGGGCGTGTCATCGCCGCTGCCCGGTCTCTGGGGGTCCTGCCGTGGGTCGTGTTGGTCGAGTTCCCCGAACGGCTGGTTGCCGGGCCGGTGACGGTGTTCCTGCGAGGGCTGGTGATCGTCGATGTGATCATCGCCGCGTTCGCTCTGGGGCTCGCCTGGTGGATGGGGCGCAGGATCGCGGCGCCGCTGCGTGATCTCACCGCCGCTTCGGCCGAGATCGCCGCCGGCGACTACTCGCGCGACGTGGCGGTCCACCGTGCCGACGAGATCGGCAAGCTCGGCGCGGCGTTCTCGACCATGGCGCACCGGGTGCGGGACGCGCACACGCGGCTCGAGGATCAGGTCCGCGAGCGGACCGCCGAGCTCGAAGAGCGCAACGACGAGCTCGAGGCATTCGGGTATTCGATCTCGCACGACCTGCGCGCGCCGCTGCGCGCGATGCAGGGCTTCAGCCAGGCCCTGCTCGAGGATTGCGGCGACCGGCTCGACGCCATGGGCCGCGAGTACGCGGAGCGGATCGTCGCCGGCGCCAAGCGGATGGATGAGCTGATCCGCGATCTCCTCGCCTACAGCCGGGTCAGCCGCGCGGAGCTGAAGCTGGTGCGCGTCCCGTTGACCCCGGTGGCGCACAGCGCGGTCGCCGAGCTGAGCGGGGCGCTGCGTGCCCGCAACGCCAGCGTGCACGTCGACGAGCCGCTGCCGTCGGTAATGGGTCATCCGGCAACGCTGTCGCAGGTACTCACAAATCTGCTCGGCAACGGGCTGAAGTTCGTGCCGCCCGAGCGCATCCCCGAGCTGCGGGTCCACGCGGAGCGGCACGACGGCTTGGTGCGCGTGTGGGTCGAGGACAACGGCATCGGCATCGCGCCCGAGCACCAGGCGCGGATCTTTCGGGTGTTCGAGCGGTTGCACTCCAATGATGACTATCCGGGGACCGGCATCGGGCTCGCGATTGTGCGCAAGGCGGTGGAGCGGATGGGAGGTCAGGTGGGCGTCGAATCGAGTCTCGGTCACGGCAGCCGCTTCTGGGTCGAGCTCCAGCTGGCAACCGGAGAGGGGGCCTGACGTGAGCGCGGGTCAGGTGATCCTGGTCGTCGAAGACGACCCCAATGACGTCATGCTGATCCAGCGCGCGTTCGGGAAGGCGCGCATCCTGAATCCCGTCCGCACCGTGTCGCACGGCGATGAGGCGGTGGCGTATCTGTCGGGCGCGGGCCCGTTCGCCGACCGCGAGGCGCACCCGTTTCCCGTCCTGGTGTTGCTGGATCTCAAGCTGCCGCGCCGCTCGGGGCTGGAAGTGCTGGGATGGATCCGCTCGCAGCCCGGACTCAAGCGGTTGCCGATCGTGGTGCTCACCTCGTCGAAGGAGTCGATCGACATCAATCGCGCCTACGACCTCGGCGCGAACTCCTATCTCGTGAAGCCCGTCGGATTCGACAGCCTGCTGGAGCTCGTGAAGTCCCTGGAAGTCTACTGGATGATGCTCAACCAGCATCCCGACATCACGCTCCAGCCAGCGGGCAACCCACCGGCCGATGCCGGGCGTGGCGCCGAGAGCTAGATGGGGACCCCGTTGCGCGTGCTGCTGGTGGAGGACTCAGCCGACGACGCGCGACTGCTCGTGCGCCAGCTCGGCACGGCCGGCTACGACGTCACCCACCGCCGGGTGGACACGCCGGAAGCGATGCAGGAGGCGCTGGACGGGGGCGTCTGGGACATCGTCATCAGCGACTACAGCATGCCCCAGTTCAGCGGGACCGCGGCGCTCAACCTGGTGAAGGAACGCGGGCTCGACGTCCCGTTCATCTTCGTTTCGGGGACGATCGGCGAGGATGTCGCCGTCGCGGCGATGAAGGCGGGCGCGTCGGACTACGTGCTCAAGGACAAGTTGAAACGCCTCGTGCCCGCGATCGAGCGCGAGCTGCGCGACGCCGAAGTGCGGCGCGAGCGGCACCGGGCTCAGGAAGTCGTACTGGAACGCACGCGGCTCGCCGTTCTGAGCTCCGACCTGGGGGTCGCGCTCACCGGCGTCGCGGCGCTACGCGCCACGCTGGTGCGCTGCAGCGCTGCGCTGGTGCGGCATCTCGACGTCATCGGTGCCTGCATCTGGACGCTCTCGGAGTCGGCGCGCGGGCTGGAGCTGCAAGCCGCGACGGGCCTGTCGCCCGCGCTCGCTGATGCCTACGCGATGGTGTCGCTCGAGGACCCGCTGATCGGCAATATCGTGCGGCAACGCCGCCCGGTTCATGTGACGGTCACCGACCCGCTGCCCATTCCCGATGCGGCCTGGGTCGAGCGCAACCATATCGCGACGTTCGCGGGCTGCCCGCTCCTCGTCGGCGAACGGACGGTCGGTGTTCTGGGGGTCTTTTCCCGGCGCCCCCTGCCGTCCTTCGTGGTCGAGTCGCTCAGCGCCATCGCCGACCAACTCGCCGTCGGCATCGAGCGCCGCCGCGCCGAGGAGGAGCTGCGCCAGTCGGAGGAACGGTTCTCGCGGATCTTTCGCTCCAGCCCTGTCGGGATCGTCATCACGACGCTCGACGAGGGACGCTACCTCGATGCCAACGACGCGTTCCTCACGTTGCTCGGCCGCTCGCGCGACCAGGTGCAGGGGAAGACGACGATCGAGCTCGGCGTGTGGCGCGATGCCGCCGCACGGTCGCGGATGCTGGACGCGCTGGGGGCACACGGCACCGTCCGCGACCTCGAGCTGGAATGCCGCACGGCGAGCGGGGCGCGACGCCACGTGCTGGCGTCGATCGAACGGATCGAGCTGAGTGGCCGGCCCTGCCTCCTCATGCTCGCCTACGACATCAGCGAGCGGAAACGCCTGGAAGATCAGCTGCGCCAGGCGCAGAAAATGGAAGCGATCGGGCGTCTCGCCGGCGGCCTCGCCCACGATTTCAACAACCTGCTCGGCGTCGTCATCGGCTACTGCGATCTGCTGTTCCGCAAGCTGCCGCCCGAACTCCCCGAGCGCGCCGAAATCCTGGAGATCCGCCACGCGGCGGAAGGAGCGAGCGGCCTGACGCGTCAGCTGCTGGCGTTCAGCCGCCGCCAGGTGCTCGAGCCGCGCGTGCTCGACCTGAACATGATCGTGCGCCGGGCCGAGCGAATGCTGAAACCGCTACTCGGCGACGACGTGTCGCTGGTGACCCAGCTCGGCTCCGACATCCCCCTGGTGCTGGCCGACGCCGGGCAGATCGACCAGGTCCTGATGAACCTGGCGGTCAACTCCCGCGACGCGATGGCGCACGGCGGCACGCTCACCATCGCAACCGGGACAGTCCGCTTCGATGAGAGCTCCGTCCCCGCCCTCCCCGGTGCCGTCCCCGGCCAGTTTGCCACGCTCGCCGTCACCGATACCGGGACCGGGATGGACGCGGAAACGATCGCGCACATCTTCGAGCCGTTCTTCACCACCAAAGAGGTCGGGAAGGGCACGGGCCTCGGTCTGGCGACGGTCTACGGGATCGTCCAGCAGAGCAGTGGATTCATCTCGGTGAGCAGCACAGTGGGAGTCGGCACGACGTTCCGCGTCCACCTCCCCGAGACGACGGCCGCCAGCCCCGAGCCGCAGCCGGTCGCCGCGACCGCGTCAACGCCGCACGGCGGCGGGACCGTCCTCGTCGTCGAAGACTCGGCCCAGCTGCGCGAGCTGTTCCGCGACGTCCTCGAGCTGCACGGCTACAAGGTGCTCGACGCGCCAAATGGCCGCGCCGCGCTCGACGTCGCGGCGGGCCACTCGGGGACCATCGATCTGCTGTTGACCGATGTGATCATGCCCGAGATGAACGGGCGGCAGCTGGCGGACCGGCTGCTCGCTACCCGTCCCGGCATCAAGGTGATGTTCGCCTCGGGGTACTCCGCCGACGACCTCGTCGGCCACGGCGTCGAAGCGGGCATGGCCTACATGCAGAAGCCGTTCAGTCCCGAATCCCTCGCCACCAAGGTCAAAGAAGTCCTCGGCTGATCCGGCCCGGCCACGTCAGGTTGGTGTCAACCGCGAGGGGGCTGGCCGAAGGGTCCCCCACGGGGGAATGTTTACCGGGTGGTCTCCACGCCCGGAGAGGCTCGTGCGTAGTAAGGCGATGATCCGACGATACTTCTGGTGCGCGACGGCCGTGCTCGGGGTGGCGTGCAACTCCCGTGCGGCCACCACTCTCCCTCGCATTCCGGTCACCGTCGTTCGGGCGGAACGGCGCTCCGTGCCATTCCAGGTCCAGGCCACGGGCACCGTCGAGTCAATGCGCTCGGCGGCGGTGATCGCGCAGGTCGGCGGGCTGCTGCTGCACGTGCGGTTTCACGAGGGAGACGAGGTGGCGCAGGGGCAGGTGCTGTTCGAAATCGATCCCCGCCCGTTCGCCGCGGCGGCCCAGCAGGCCGAAGCGAATCTCAGCCGCGATGTCGCCCAGGCGGACGCGGCGGTGCGCGATGCGGCCCGCTATGAGGCGCTCGTCAAAGACAAGTTCGTCACCGAAGAAGACTACCAGGCGAAGCAGGCGACGGCCGACGCGCTGACCGCGACGGTCCGCGCCGACTCGGCCGCGCTCACCGTGGCCCGGTTGAACCTCGGTTATGCCACCATCCGGGCTCCGATCCCGGGCCGTACCGGCAGCCTGCTGTTGCACGAAGGCAACCAGGTGATCGCCAACCAGGCGGCGTCGCCGCTCGTTACGATCAACCAGCTGCGGCCGATCCTCGTCCGCTTTCCCGTCCCCGCGACCCAGCTTCCCGAGCTGCAGCGGCGCGCGGGACAGCGGCTCCGCGTGCTGGTGCGTCCGGCGCAGGATACGGCGATGTACGCGGGCGATCTCGCGTTCGTGGACAATCACGTCGATGCGACCACCGGGACCGTGCTGCTCAAGGGCCACTTCGACAACCCGGCCGGGCGGCTCTGGCCCGGTGAGTTTGTGGACGTGACGTTGGTGCTGGGCGATCAGGCCGACGCGCTCGTCGTCCCGGCGCAGGCGGTGATGAACGCCCAGCAGGGGACGTACGTGTTCCTCATCACTCCGGCGGGGACCGCCAGGCAACAGCCGGTGCAAGTCCAGCGCACGCTGGATACCCTGGCCGTGATCGCGCAGGGCGTGGCGCCGGGAGACCTGGTGGTGACCGACGGGCAGTCGCGTCTCACCAACGACGCGCGGGTGGAAGTGCGGGGCAGCCCGTCCAACGACGCCGACCCCCAGCCGGCACCACCCGCGTCGCGCAGCACGAAGAAGCCATGAGTATCTCCGAGCTGTTCATCAGGCGGCCGGTCGCCACGACGCTCGTGATGCTGGCGATCCTGCTGTTCGGGGTGATGGGCTACCGGCTGCTGCCGGTGAGCGATCTTCCCAACGTTGATTTTCCCACGATCACCGTCAACGCATCTCTGCCGGGCGGCAACCCCGAGACGATGGCCGCCGCCGTGGCGACGCCGCTCGAAAAGCAGTTCTCGACGATCGCCGGCATCGACGCGATGACGTCGTCGAGCTCGCAGGGGAACACGTCGATCACGTTGCAGTTCTCGCTCTCGCGCGACATCGACGCCGCCGCGGCCGACGTCCAGGCCGCTATCGCCAAGACGCTGCGGCAGCTGCCCCAGAGCATGCAGCCGCCGTCCTACCAGAAGGTGAACCCCGCGGACTCCCCGATCCTGTACCTCGCGGTGAGCTCGACCACGCTGTCGCTGTCGGCGTTGGATGAATACGCCGAGACCTTTCTTGCCCAGCACATCTCGACGGTGGACGGGGTCGCGCAGGTGCAGGTGTACGGCTCGCAGAAGTACGCCGTGCGCATCCAGGTCGATCCCCAGGCGCTCGTTTCGCGCGGCATCGGCATCGATGAGGTGGCCGCGGCGGTCGACGCCGGCAACCCCAACGTGCCGACCGGCACGTTGTGGGGCCCGCACCGGGCGTACACCGTGCTCGCCGACGGACAGATTCAGAGCGCCCCGGAATTCCGCCAGCTGGTGGTGGCCTACAAGAACGGCGCGCCGGTGCGGCTGCAGGATGTGGCGAACGTGCTGGACGACGTGCAAGACAACAAGACGGCCAGCTGGTTCGACGGGACACGCGCGATCGTGCTCGCGATTCAGCGGCAGCCCGGCACGAACACAGTGGCCGTAGCGGGCCGGGTGCGCGACGCTTTGGCCACCCTCGGGCCGCAGCTGCCGGCGTCGGTGAGGATCGAGACGCTGTACGACCGGTCGCAGGCGATCGACGCCTCGGTCCACGACGTCAAGCTCACGCTGCTCGTCACGCTGTGCCTCGTCATCCTGGTGATCTTCCTCTTCCTCCGCAATCTGTCGGCGACCGTGATCCCGAGCCTCGCGCTCCCGCTCTCGATCGTCGGCACGTTCGCCGCGATGTACCTCCTGGGGTACAGCCTCGACAACCTCTCGCTCATGGCGCTGACTCTGTCGGTCGGATTCGTGGTGGACGACGCCATCGTGATGCTCGAGAACATCGTCCGCCACATGGAGATGGGGAAACCGGCGATGCGGGCGGCGCTGGACGGGGCGCGGGAGATCGGATTCACGATTCTGTCGATGACCCTGTCCCTCTCGGCGGTGTTCATCCCGGTGCTGTTCATGGGCGGGATCATCGGGCGACTGTTCCACGAGTTCGCCGTCACGATCGGGGTTGCGATCATCGTTTCGGGGTTCGTGTCCCTCACCTTGACCCCGATGCTCGGCAGCCGCTTCCTCCGGCCGCCGAAGGACGAGCGGCACGGCCGCTTTTATGAGGTGACCGAGCGGCTGTATCAGCGGTGGCTCGGGTTCTACGAGCGCACCCTCGCCTGGGTGATGGACCACCGGCGTTTGGCGCTCGCCTTCTCGGCCGGCATTCTGCTCGGCACGGCAGGGCTCTTCATTATCGTCAAGAAGGGCTTCATCCCCACCGAGGATGCGGGCTTCATCTCGGGTACGACGGAGACGCTGGAAGGCACCTCGTTCGCAGCCATGGCGCAGCACCAGCAGCTGGCCGCGGCGATCGTCGCGGCGGATCCCAATGTCGAGCACTTCATGTCCTCGGTCGGCGGCGGCTCGATGAACCAGGGGCGCATCAGTATTCACCTGAAGCCCCGCAACGAGCGGCCTCTCGATGCCGACGCGGTGGCTCGCGAGCTCACCCAGAAGCTGAATACGCTCACGGGGATTCGCACCTACCTCCAGGTCCCACCCGTGCTGCGGATCGGCGGCCGGCCGACGAAAACGCAATACCAGTTCACGCTGCAGGGCGCGGACATCCAGACCCTGTACGACCAGTCCGAGGCGCTCCGCCTCAAGATGCGCACGCTGCCCAGTCTCACCGACGTGACAACCGATCTCCAGATCAAGAATCCGCAGGTCAACGTCCACATCGATCGGGATCGCGTGGCCGCACTGGGCCTGACGGTCGAGCAGGTGGAGCGGGCGCTGTACGACGCCTACGGATCGGGGCAGGTCTCCACGATCCTCACCCCCAACAACCAGTACTGGGTGATTCTCGAGCTGCTGCCCGAGTACCAGCAGGACCTCGACGCGCTCGCGATGCTGCACATTCGCTCGCCGTCGGGTGCGCTGGTGCCGCTCTCATCCGTCGCCACGGTGACGCCGGCGGTCGGCCCGCTGAGTGTGAACCACAGCGGCCAGCTGCCGTCGGTCACGCTGTCGTTCAACCTGGCGGCAGGCGCTTCGCTCGGCGATGCGGTGTCCGAAGTCCAGCGGCTGGCGCGCCAGACCCTGCCCGCGACGATAACCACGGGGTTTTCCGGGACGGCGCAAGCGTTTCAGGCGAGCCAGCAGGGGCTGTCATTCCTGCTGCTCCTCGCCGTACTGGTCATCTACATCGTGCTGGGGATTCTGTACGAGAGCTTCATCCACCCGATCACGATCCTGACGGGGCTGCCGTTCGCGGGATTCGGAGCGCTGCTCACGCTGGTCGTGTTCCGCACCGACCTCAGCATCTACGCCTTCGTCGGGATCGTGATGCTGGTGGGATTGGTGAAGAAGAACGCGATCATGATGATCGATTTCGCGATCGAAGCGGAGCGTCAGGAAGGCAAGTCCGCTCGCGACGCCATCATTCAGGCGTGCAGCGTGCGGTTCCGGCCCATCATGATGACCACCATGTCGGCGTTGATGGGGACGCTGCCGATCGCGATCGGGTGGGGCGCCGGCGCGGAGTCCCGGCGGCCTCTCGGTCTCGCGGTGGTGGGTGGTCTGGCGTTCTCGCAGGTCGTCACGCTCTATGTGACGCCGGTCTTCTATACCTACCTCGACGCGCTCCAGGCACGGCTCGGCCGGCACCGGCGCGTCGTCCCGGGCGGCCTGCCCGACGTGGTGCCCGTCGACTGATCGCCACAGCGGGAGCGCCTGCCGTCCGGCCCGGCGAGGCGTGATGCCAATCACCCAGTCCTCGTCGCACAAACCGCTATGGTTAGCCCGGTGGAGCACAAGACCCCGGTGATTCCCTCGGCGCCCGTCAAACGGGCGCTCGTGTTGTGTGGGCTGGCCGCCATTTACTTCGCCGCGGGACGGCTGGGGATGCGGCTTGCGTTTCTCAACGCGAGTGCGACCCCGGTTTGGCCCTCGGCGGGGATCGCGCTCGCCGGCTTTTTGATCCTGGGCACCCGCATCTGGCCGGCCATTCTGGTCGGCGCGTTCCTCGTCAATTACACGGTCGCCGGTGCCTTTGTCCCGTCGTTCGGGATCGCGGTCAGCAACACGCTGGAAGGGTTGGTCGGATCATTTCTCGTCAACCGATTCGCGAACGGCCGGGAGTGCTTCGGCCGCCCGTCCGACATCGTCCGGTTCGCCGGGATCACCGCTGCGATCAGCACGACCGTCAGCGCGACCTGTGGCGTCGCGATTCTCTCGCTCGGCGGGCTCGCCAGCTGGAGCGACTACGGGTCGATCTGGCTCACCTGGTGGCTCGGCGACGCGGCGGGCGCGATGGTGGTGACGCCGGTGCTCATCCTCTGGAGCAAGCCGGCCCGGAGTCTGTGGCGCCGGCATCAGGCCCTCGAGGCGGCCGTGTTGCTGGTCTCGCTCGTCGTCATGAGCCAGCTCGTGTTCGGCGGGCTCTTCCCGGAGAAGAACTACCCGCTCGACTTCCTCTGTCTGCCGTTTCTGCTGTGGGCCGCGTTGCGGTTCGAGCCACGCGAGGCCGCGGCGGCGGTGCTGCTGCTCGCCGGTGTGGCGATCTGGGGCTCGCTCTGGGGCTACGGGCCGTTCGTGCGCCCGTCGCAAAACGAGTCGCTGCTGCTCTTGCAGGCGTTCATGGGCGTCGCCTCGGTCATGACCCTGAGCATCGCGGCCGTCGTGTCGGCCCGGCGGCGGGCGACCGATCAGCTGCGCTTGTTGACGATCACCGACCCCCTGACTGGACTCGCGAACTATCGCCAGTTGATCAGTGTGCTGGAGACCGAGATCCGGAGGTCCAACCGCAACGGCCGGACCTTCGGCGTGTTGTTTCTCGATCTCGATCGCCTCAAGGCGATCAATGACCGTCATGGCCACCTCGTCGGCAGCCGGGCGATCTGCCGCGTCGCCGACGTGGTGCGAGGGTCCATTCGGTCGATCGACACCGGTGTTCGCTACGGTGGCGATGAATTCGCCGTCATTCTTCCCGAAACCGACGAATCGGCCGCACACCGGGTGGCGCGGCGCATCTCCGAACGGCTGTCGCAAGACCTGGAAGAGCCGCCCGTCAGCGTGAGCATCGGGGTGGCGGTGTATCC